>JAURGL010000100.1 GCA_030833825.1 Vulcanococcus sp. SFB_649D_100_25
CGGCATCCTTTACACCTGTGATGCCTTCGGCCTGCACTACTGCTCCGAAGACGTCTTCGATGTCGATCCCGGGGCCATCGCACCGGACTTCCGCTTCTACTACGACTGCCTGATGGGCCCCAACGCCCGCAGCGTCCTGCAGGCGATGAAGCGCATGGATGCCCTCCCGGCGATCAACACCATTGCCGTGGGGCACGGCCCCCTGCTGCGGGATCACCTGAACCTGTGGCTGTCGGACTACCGCGAGTGGAGTGAAGGCCGCAGCAAGGGTGAGGCCTACGCGGCTGTTTGCTACCTCAGCCAATACGGCTTCTGCGACCGCCTCAGCCAGGCGATCGCCCGGGGCATTGGCAAGGCGGAAGCCCAGGTGCAGCTGGTGGACCTTCGGGCCACCGATCCCCAGGAGCTCAGCGCCCTGGTGGGTGAGGCCAGCGCCGTGGTGGTCCCCACCTGGCCGGCCAACCCTGACCCTGAACTGCAGGCCTCCATCGGGACCCTCCTGGCGGCCCTCAAGCCGAAGCAATGGGTGGCCTGCTACGACGCCTATGGCGGCAACGATGAGCCCATCGATGCCGTCGCCTCCCAGCTGCGGGGAATGGGCCAGAAGGAAGCGTTCGAGCCGCTGCGCGTCAGGCAGGTGCCTGACGGCAACGACTATCAGCGCTGCGAGGAAGCCGGCACCGACCTGGGGCAACTGCTCACCCGTGCCAAGGCCATCGCAGCGATGAAGTCCCTTGATGGCGACCTTGACAAAGCCCTAGGGCGGCTCTCCGGGGGCCTCTATGTGGTGACCGCCCGGCAGGAGGAGCGCGCCTCAGCGATGGTGGCCAGCTGGGTGAGCCAGGCCAGCTTCGATCCCCCGGGCATCACGGTGGCCGTCGCCAAGGACCGCGCCATCGAAGCCCTGATGCAGGTGGGCGATCGCTTCGTCCTGAACATCCTCAGGGAGGACAACTACCAGGATTTGATGCGTCACTTCCTCAAGCGCTTCCCCCCCGGGGCCGATCGCTTCGCCGGCGTGAACACCCTCGATGGGGTCGCCAATGGTGGACCTGTCCTTGGTGATGCCCTGGCCTATCTCGGCTGCCGCGTGATCCAGCGCATGGAAGGCCCCGATCACTGGATCATCTACGCCGAGGTGGAGCAAGGGAACGTCTCCGACACCGAGGCGAGCACCGCGGTGCACCACCGCAAAGTGGGGAACCACTACTGATGGGCACCCCCAGCAACGACCGGCGCGTCATCCAGCTGCCGATCGAGCCCGGCTTGATCTGCCTGCGGGGCCTCAGCCCCAAACGCCTCCGTTTCGAGATCGAGTACGGCCTGGAGCGGGGCACCAGTGCCAACAGCTTCCTGTTCCTCCCCGGCCCTGCGGAGACAGACAGCATTGGCAGCGCCGCGGCCCTGTTGGTGCATCCCCCCGGCGCCTCGTTTGCTGAGCCCTACCTCGCCCAGCTGCGGGAGCTGGTGCCGCCCGCGGTGGAACTCCAGGTGGTGGTGAGCCATGTGAACCCCAACCGGGTTGCCCTGCTCCACGAATTGGCCCGCGGCTGGGGCAAATTGCGCCTCATCGCCTCGAACCCCGGGGCGAAGCTCCTGCAGGACCTTTGGGAGCAGCGGAAGCCCGCGGCGGCTGGAGAACCGGAACCCGAAGCCCTGCCGCCTCTCCCGCCGATCACGGTGGTCCGGGGCGAGGACACGATCGAGCGGCCTGACGGCACCAGCATCAACCTGCTTTCGGCACCAACGCCCCGCTGGCCTGGCGCCCTGATGGCGTTCGAAGAGAGCACGGGCCTGTTGATGAGCGGCAAGTTCTTCTCAGCCCACCTCTGCAGCGAGGCCTGGGCCGAGAGCAACCGCAGCAGCACCGAAGAGGATCGCCGCTACTTCTACGACTGCCTGATGGCCCCGATGGCGCGGCAGGTGGAGGCGGTCCTCAACCGCCTCGACGAACTGCCGATTCGCTGCATCGCCCCGGGGCATGGTCCGGCAATCGCCGAGAGTTGGCGCTCGCTCCTGGTGGACTACCGCCGCTGGGGCGAATCCCAGGGGCGCTCCAACCTGAGCGTGGCCCTGCTGTTTGCCAGCGCCTATGGCAACACCGCCGCCATTGCCGACGCCATAGCCCAGGGGGTGTCACGGACGGGTGTTCGCGTCGAGAGCATCAACTGCGAATTCACCCCCGCCGACAAGCTGCTGGACACCATTCGCAGTTGCGATGCCCTCTTGATCGGCTCCCCCACCCTGGGGGGCCATGCCCCCACCCCGATCGTCTCGGCGTTGGGCACCGTGCTGTCGGAGGGGGATCGCTCCAAACCAGTCTGCGTCTTCGGCAGCTTCGGCTGGAGTGGAGAGGCGATCGATCTGCTGGAAACAAAGCTCCGCGATGGCGGCTTCAGCTTTGCCTTCGAACCGATCCGGGTGAAATTCAGCCCTGATGCCTCCACGATCAAAACCTGCGAGGAAACCGGCACCGGGCTCGGGCGCAGCCTGCTCAATGCACAACGCAAGGCCCAACGCCGCAGTGCCACCGCCGGTGGCCTCTCCGAAAGCCGCAGCAACCCCGCCGTTCAGGCCCTGGGGCGCGTGGTGGGCTCCCTGTGTGTCCTCACCACCCAGAAGGGCAGCCTCAGTGGCGCCATGGTGGCGAGCTGGGTGAGTCAGGCCAGCTTCAGTCCCCCTGGCCTGACGGTGGCCGTCGCCAAGGACCGCGCCGTCGAGGCCCTCCTGCACGTGGGCGATGCCTTCGCCATCAACGTCCTCGCTTCAGGACGGGAGAGCGGGCCGATGAAGCAGTTCCTGCAACCGTTCGCCCCGGGTGCGGATCGCTTTGCAGGCCTGGAGCTCGAACAGAGCCCTGGGGGCCAACCGATCCTCCCCGAGGCTCTGGCCTGGCTCGAGTGCAGCGTGAAGCAACGCATGGAATGCGGTGATCACTGGCTGATCTATGCCCAGGTGACAACTGGCTCCCTGTTGGATGCATCCGGAACCACCGCTGTGCACCAACGCCGCAGTGGCGCCAACTACTAATTCACAACTGTTCAAGGGTGCAAGAAAAACGGCAAACCCTGTTGTTGCAACGGCTCTGGAGCAGGCAATTGCTACACCTCAATCAACTGTGATCTTCAGGCGAAGAAAACCTGAATTCAGCGGGGATGACGGCTGTGGCCGCTGAAATAAAAACGACAGACCACCCGTTCGGCATGGCGTATCCCACCGAAACCAGCTCACGCACGCAGCGCTGGGTGGTGAGGTATCGCGGCTTTGTCCTCATCCCGCAGAACGACCTCTCCTGGTTGGTCCGCCCGGAACGCAGCCCCATGCAGCTGCTGCCGTTTCGCGCCCCAGCGAGTTCCATCGAAGACGTGAAAGCCTTGATCGACTGGCGCCTCAGTCAGGCCTGATCCGGCAGGGATTACTCGAAACTGGGCACAGCCCCAAGGTTGGTCTACTAGGTCGACTCAGCTCGGGGATTGCCGCACCCCACCTAGACGCTGCCCGCCCCTCAAGCGGCCTGGGGAGGAGGCGGAGTGGACCCGCCAGCCTGGAACGGCAGGACAACGGTGGCCCAGTGCTCAGGGCGCTGGGGACGGTGACGACGCGGACGACGCACACCAAAGGGAACCCGCACCACGTTGGTGCCTTCGACCCGAAGGGTCTGTCCAGTGATGGAGGCCTGATTGAGGCTGCCTTGCAGGGGGGGCAATTGGATGCCCTGATCGCCCTGGGGGAGGCTTTGCAGTGATGTTTTGGTCTCGTCGCTCATGGGTCCCCCGGAACTACGGCGATGCCTGCAGTTGCAGCAGATGCTGCTGGAAAAGCAAGGGCAAAAGCAGAAAGAAAATCCGGATTTTTCTACTGACGGTTGAATTTAAACGCAAATCAAGCGGCCGTTGGTGTGGATCGAGCCATTTCCTCAACTGATGGACAACTGCAGACCAGATTGCGGTCGCCGTAGGCGTTATCGATCCGGGCCACCGCAGGCCACAACTTGCTGTTCAGCTGATCATCCCCACAGGGGTAGGCCGCCTGCTGACGGCTGTAGGGCCGATCCCAGGTATCGGCGGTGACGACCGCGAGGGTGTGGGGTGCCCGCTTGAGCGGGTTGTTCTCCGGATCCAGGGCCCCGGACTCCACCGCCGCTGCCTCCGCACGAATCGCCGCCATCGCCGTCGTGAAGCGCCGCAGCTCCTCTAGGCCCTCGCTCTCGGTGGGCTCCACCATCACGGTGCCTGCAACGGGCCAACTCACGGTTGGGGCGTGATAGCCGTAGTCCATCAGGCGCTTGGCGGCATCTTCGACCTCGAGGCCGTGCTTCTTCCAAGCGCGAAAATCGACGATGCACTCGTGCGCGATCAGGCCGGCGTTGCCGCGATAGAGCACGGGAAAGAATGATTCCAAGCGCTTCGCCACGTAATTGGCGTTGAGGATGGCACGCTGTGTGGCCTCGGTGAGGCCGCTGGCGCCCATCATGCGGATGTACATCCAGCTGATCGGCAGGATGCTGGCGCTGCCCCAGGGGGCTGCACTCACCGGACCGATCGATTGCTCACCCCCACAGGCCTCCGCCAGGGGATGCCCGGGCAGGAAGGGGGTGAGATGGGCCGCCACGGCGATCGGGCCCACCCCGGGGCCGCCGCCGCCATGGGGGATGCAGAAGGTCTTGTGCAGGTTGAGATGGCAGACATCGGCCCCATAGGCGCCGGGTTTGGCCAGGCCCACCTGGGCATTGAGGTTGGCCCCATCGAGATAGACCTGACCTCCGTGCTGGTGCACCAGGGCGCAGATCTCCTGGATGCCCTCCTCAAAGACCCCATGGGTGGAGGGGTAGGTGACCATCAGGGCGGCCAGCTCGGCGCTGTGCTGCTCGACCTTGGCCTGCAAATCGGCCCGATCGATGTTGCCCTGCTCATCGCAGGCCACCGCCACCACCTGCAAACCCGCCATCACCGCACTGGCGGGATTGGTGCCGTGGGCGCTGGTGGGAATCAAACAGATCCGGCGTTGCGCGTCGCCGCGGCTCTGGTGATAGCGACGGATGGCCAGCAGTCCCGCGTACTCACCCTGGGAGCCGGCGTTGGGCTGCAGGGACACCCCGGCGAAGCCCGTGATCGCCGACAACCAATGCTCGAGGTCCGCCACCAAACGGCGATAGCCCGCGCTCTGGTGCGCCGGCGCGAAGGGATGCAGACCCGCAAACCCTGGCCAGCTGACCGGCAGCAGCTCTGCCGCTGCATTGAGCTTCATCGTGCAGCTCCCCAGCGGGATCATGCCGTGGACCAAGGAGAAGTCCTTGGAGACGAGCCGCTGGATGTAGCGGAGCAACTCCGTCTCGCTGCGGTAGCGATGGAAGACCGGCTGCTGCAGCCATGGGCGCGAGCGACGGGGCACCAGGGTTCCCCAGAGGCGCTCCTCAATTGGTTGTCCCTGGCTCTCCTGCAGCAGGGCGTGCTCGAGTTGGGCCAGATCCGGGGCCCGTTGCGGCAGGGCCGCCAGGGCGGAGAGCAGGCGCTGCAGCTCCTCGAGGTCGCTCAGCTCATCGAGGCTGATGGCAAACCCGTCGGCCGCAGGCCGCAGGTTGAAGCCCGCCGCCGCCGCCCGCGCGATCACGTCCGCCGCATCCGGGCAGTGCACCCGCAGGGTGTCGAGGCCCGGGGCCGCCTCGGGTGGATAGCCCAGGGCTTCGAGGCCACGCCGCAAGAGTTCCCGCAGCAGCACCAGACGCCGGGCGATCGCCGTCAGGCCATCGGGGCCGTGGTGCACCGCGTAGAAGCTGGCCATCACCGCCAACAGAACCTGGGCGGTGCAGATGTTGCTGGTGGCCTTGTCGCGGCGGATGTGCTGCTCACGGGTCTGCAGCGCCAGGCGCAACGCCGGATGCCCCTCGACATCGACCGATTGACCGACCAAACGGCCTGGAATCTTGCGCTGGTGGGTAGGAGTCGTGGCAAAGAACGCCGCATGGGGGCCGCCAAAGCCCAAGGGAATGCCCAAGCGCTGGGTGCTTCCGACTGCAATCTCCACACCGAGCTCGGCCACCGGTGCCATCAGCACCTGGGCCAAGGGATCCACAGCCGCCGTCACGATCACGCCTGCGGCCCGGGCAGCGGCGATCACTTCACCCGGGTGCCAGAGCGCTCCCGAGGTCCCCGGCAGCTGCAGCAGCAGACCAAAGGCGTCGCTGAACGCCTCGGGCCGCTCCAGGAGTTCCTGGGGATTGACCCGCTCCAGTTCGAGCTCCAGCGGTTCCGCCCGGGTCTCAAGGACCGCCCAGGTCTGCGGGAAGACCGCCGCATCCACCAGGAATCGGC
>JAURGL010000101.1 GCA_030833825.1 Vulcanococcus sp. SFB_649D_100_25
ATCGCTCCTACGTCCGCTCGGCATGGGGGTAGCCCATACCTTTTCAGTTCGCCCCTCCGGGACACAAGTTTTCGAGAGAGTTCGTGACCGCGGTCCCTGAGGGCCATGGGCACTTGGGCCAGTCCCGGACGGCTTGGGCAGACGCTTTTAGGATCCGCTCAACACGAGACCGCTCAATGGCAAGTGCAGACCAGGCCCTCACGCAGGCCCTTGCCGCCCTTGAGCCCCTCAAAGATGCCGGCACCGGTCGCGGTCTGCTCGAACTCCAGTGGATTCAGCAGGTGCGTGTCCAGAACAACCGGGTGGTGTTCCGTTTGGCCCTACCCGGTTACGCCTCTTCCCAGCGGGATCGCATCGCTGCCGATGCCCGCGGTGCCCTGCTGCAGGTCAACGGCATCGAGGACGTCCAGATCGAACTGGCTCAGGCTCCGGCTCAGGCGGCTCCCCAGCCGGGCGCACCGATTGGGGCCGCTGGCCATGGGGCTGGGGCACCGGAGCGACAGCCGATCCCCGGGGTGAAGCAGGTGATCGCCGTCAGCAGTGGCAAGGGGGGCGTCGGGAAGAGCACCGTGGCGGTGAACCTCGCCTGCGCTCTGGCGGCTTCTGGCTTGAAGGTGGGTCTGCTCGATGCCGATATCTACGGCCCGAACGCCCCCACGATGCTTGGGGTGGCCGATCAAACGCCCCAGGTGCGCGGGAGCGGTAACGCTCAGGTGCTCACCCCGATCGAGAGCTGCGGGATCGCCATGGTCTCGATGGGCCTCCTGATTGATGCCGACCAGCCCGTGATCTGGCGAGGGCCGATGTTGAACGGCATCATTCGCCAATTCCTCTATCAGGTGGAGTGGGGCGAGCGGGATGTGTTGGTGGTGGACCTGCCGCCTGGCACCGGTGATGCCCAGCTCAGCCTGGCCCAGGCCGTTCCCATGGCAGGGGTGGTGATCGTGACCACCCCTCAGATCGTGTCTCTGCAGGATGCCCGGCGGGGCCTGGCGATGTTCCAGCAGCTGGATGTCCCCGTCCTGGGGGTGGTGGAGAACATGACTGCGTTCATTCCCCCGGATGCCCCCGAGAAGCGCTACGAGCTCTTCGGTAGCGGCGGTGGTCAGCGGTTGGCTGAGGAAAGCGGGGTCCCCCTGCTGGCCCAGCTGCCCATGGAGATGGCCGTGGTCCAGGGTGGAGATGACGGCCGCCCGGCGGTGCTGAGTGCGCCTGACTCCGCCACCGCCGCAGCGTTCAAGACCCTGGCAGCTCGCCTTCCCGTCGCGATGGCGCGATGACCCTCGCCGGCGCCTGGTGGAAAGGCCGCGGCAGCAGCCTGCGTTCCCATCGGCGGAGACTGTTCGCCGGGGTTGACCGCCTGCTCTGGTGGATTCCTCTGGCGATGATTTTCGTCGCCGGCATCTTGATCGCCAGCACCCAACGCCAGGCCGGCTATGCCGACTGGTATCAGCACTGGGTCACCGCCGCGGTTGGCATGGCCATCGCCCTGGGGCTGGCCCGGGTGCCGGTGGAGCGCATCACCCGCTGGATCTGGCCGATTTATGGGGCCACGATCGTGAGCCTGGTGGCAGTGCGAGTGGTCGGTGTCAGCGCCCTGGGTGCCCAGAGCTGGATCAACATCGCCGGCTTCCATGTGCAGCCCTCGGAGTTCGCCAAGATCGCCGCGATCCTGTTGTTGGCTCAGGTGCTGGCGCGCCACCCGGTGGAGCGCCCGGTTGATCTGGTGAGGCCTGTGGCCACCATCAGCGTCCCCTGGCTCCTGGTGTTGATTCAGCCGGATCTGGGCACATCGTTGGTCTTTGGGGCTGTGCTGCTGGTGATGACCTACTGGTCCGGCATGCCCGGGGCCTGGGTGGTGTTGCTGATCTCCCCGCTGGTGACCTCAATCCTGGCCGGGGTTTTTCCCTGGCTGCTGCTGGCCTGGATCCCGGCGATGGCCTGGCTGGCGTTCAAGACCCTGCCTTGGAAGCGCCTGGCTCCCCTGGCGGTCCTGGCCATCGAGGGTCTGTTCGCCGTGGCAACTCCCTGGCTGTGGAACAACTTCCTGCAGCCCCACCAACGGGATCGCCTCACCCTCTTTCTTGACCCCAACAAGGATCCCCTTGGCGGCGGCTATCACCTGCTGCAGAGCACGGTGGGCATCGGATCCGGAGGCTTGTTCGGGACCGGATTGCTGCAGGGTCACCTCACCCTGCTGCGCTTCATTCCTGAGCAGCACACGGATTTCATCTTCAGCGCTCTGGGGGAGGAAACCGGTTTCCTCGGCAGCGCTCTGGTGGTGGTTGGTTTTGTGGCCTGGATCTGGCGGCTGTTGCAGATCGCACGCAATGCCCGTACGGATCTTGAAACCCTGGTGGTGATCGGGGTCGGGGCGATGGTGATGTTCCAAGTGGTGGTCAACATCAACATGACCATCGGTCTGGGGCCGATCACCGGGATCCCCCTGCCCTGGCTGAGCTATGGGCGCTCGGCGATGTTGGTGAACTTCATCGGTCTCGGGCTCTGCGCATCGGTGGCGCGGCGAGGCAAAAAACTGCCCTTCCGCCGCTGATGGCTGCATCGGCCTTGAGTTTTGAGGCCCTGCGCCGCTGCCTAGCCGATGGTGTCCCCCCGGGGCGCAGTGACGAAGACAGCGTGCGTCGTCAATGGTGGGCAGCCCTGTCGGTGCTTCAGGACGATCTGCTCCTGCCCTTGGGCGCCCAACAGGGGGTGTGGCTGGCCTCTCCCTTGCCGGCCCTCTACGAGCCGTCCCTGTTGCAGCAGCTTCAGGGCTGGGTCTGGGCGCCTCCCGAGCTGAAGGATCTGCTGCAGTCCTCGTCGCCTCTGTTGCCTGCAGGCGCGGCCGCCCCCGTGGCCAGTGGAGGGTTTCAGCGTCTGGCCCTGGAGGAGGGCGATGGCACCGATCCCGTGCTGCTGCTAATCACCCCCAGGTTGCAGATCGCGATGGCCCTGGTGGGGGCTCCCCAGTCCCGCCGCCTGGTGGTGCGCTTTGATCCGCCCACCCTCTCGGCGGCCTTGAGCCTGCTGGATGAACGCCTGCAGGGCAGCGATCCCGAGCAAGGACAGGCTCTGCGCCGCGCCATCCAGGCCTTGGGGGATTTGCAGTGCGATGAGCAGCGGGTGCAGCGGTTCTGGCCCCTGTTGGCCGAGCGCCTGGCCTCCATGGCCCCGAGCGTCACGCTGCAGCCCCTGGTGCATCGCGGTGGGGATGCGGGCAATCACCATGGCCCCAGCAGTGAGCTGGCCCTGCTGGAGGCGTTGACCCATGAGGTGCGTACGCCCCTGGCCACGATTCGCACCCTGATTCGTTCCCTGCTGCGGCGCACAGATCTCTCGGATCTGGTCCGGAAGCGTTTGCATCAGATTGATGGGGAGTGCAGTGAGCAGATCGATCGCTTCGGTCTGATCTTTCTGGCGGCTGAGCTGCAGCGCGAGCCGGTGGCGGATCAGGAGCAGCGCGGCCTGGCCCGGACGGATCTTTCCCAGTTGCTGCGTCAGCTGGAGCCCCTCTGGCAGCAGCAGCTGGATCGGCGTGGCCTGGTTCTGGAGTTGAGCCTCAGCCCGGATCTCCCGCTGGTGCTGAGCGACCCCGCGCGCCTGGAAACCGTGCTGGGGGGGCTGATGGATCGTTTCAGCCGTGGGTTGCCCGCTGGCAGCCGCGTTCAGCTCAGCCTGCAGCCCGCCGGGGCTCGCCTGAAGCTGCGCCTGAGCGCCTTGAACCTCACGCCCGCCGATGCCGAGGGCGGGTTGGGGCGCGAGGAGCAGCAGGAGAGGGTTGGCCCGGTGCTGAGCTGGAACCCCACCACCGGCAGCCTGCAGCTGAGCCGCCAGGCCACCCAGCGGCTGTTCCACAGCCTCGGGGGCCGCCTGGCAGAGCGCTCGGGGAACGACCTCACGGTGTTCTTCCCGGTGGCTGCATCGGAGCCCTGAGCGCCGCTGTTTGTTGACGGGTGTGAAGAGAGCTGGGTTGCCCCCAGTTCCCCTGAAAACACGGTGCTAGCTTCCGTTTGAAACGGTCTGCGGTCCGCCGACACCCCTCTCCGGAACAGCCATGGCATTGAGCGGTCAACTCCCGAAGTACATCGGCAGCACAGGCGGTCTGCTCAACGCCGCTGAGACCGAAGAGAAGTACGCGATCACCTGGACCAGCAGCAAAGTTCAGCCCTTTGAGCTCCCCACCGGTGGTGCCGCTCACATGAACGAGGGCGAGAACATCATGTATTTCGCCCGCAAGGAGCAGTGCCTGGCCCTCGGCACCCAGCTGCGGACCAAGTTCAAGCCCCGGATCGAGGACTACAAGATCTACCGGATCTTCCCCGGTGGCGACACCGAGTTCCTGCACCCGAAAGATGGTGTGTTCCCTGAGAAGGTGAACGAAGGTCGCCAGATGGTGGGTCACAACGCCCGTCGCATCGGCCAGAACGGCAACCCCGCCAGCATCAAGTTCACCGGCAAGAACACCTTCGACTCCTGAGTCGATCCGGACTCGTTTTCCGCGCGGCGAACGATCCACCAACCTCTATAAAGGCGGGGCCAGGCGCCCCGTTTTTTTTGCCTGCTTGCCCGTCGTTGTGATGCCATCCCCCGACCGCGCCACTGTTCTGGCCCAGGCTCAGTCGGGCAGCAATTTCATCCCGATCTGGCGCACGTGGCCAGCGGATCTGGAAACCCCCCTGACCACCTGGCTGAAGGTAGGGGCGGGCAGTGGGCACGGGGTCCTACTGGAGAGTGTTGAGGGTGGTGAGCGGATCGGGCGGTGGAGCTTCGTGGTCAGCGATCCGCTCTGGACCCTGAGCGTCCGGGGTGATCAGGCCCAGCAGTGCTGGCGGGATGGCCGCAGTCAGAGCCGCAGCGGCAATCCCTTTGATCTCCTGCGGGACACCCTGGCGCCCTACAGCGCTCCGGCGGTGCCGGGGCTGCCGCCCCTGGGTCAGTTGTTCGGGTTCTGGGGCTACGAGTTAATCCGCTGGATTGAGCCCACCGTTCCGGTGCATCCCACCGATCCCGAGGGACCTCCGGATGGTTGCTGGATGCTCGCTGACAGCCTGCTGGCCTTCGATCAGGTGAAGAGGCAGCTCACGGCTGTGGCCTATGTGAATGTGGCCGATGGGCAGGCGATCACGGAGGCCTATGACGCTGCTGTGGCTCGCCTCGATGCCCTCGAGCAGCGGATGCACCAACCCTTGCCGGCGGGGGTCACCCCCCTGGATTGGCGCGACGATGCCTCCGTTGAGCTGCCGATCAGCAGCAACCGCAGCCGCGATGAGTTCGAAGCGGCGGTGCTCACGGCGAAAGAGCACATCGCCGCCGGTGATGTGTTCCAGCTGGTGATCAGCCAGCGCCTTGAAACCCCTGTGCAGCGGGAGCCCTTTGAGCTCTACCGCAGTCTGCGGATGGTGAATCCATCCCCCTACATGGCCTTCTTCAATTTCGGGGGCTGGTATCTGATTGGATCCAGCCCTGAGGTGATGGTCAAGGCCGAACCCATCGCCGATGGCAGTGGCCGGGTGAAGGCCTCCCTGCGTCCGATCGCAGGCACCCGCCCTCGCGGGGCCACCGACGCTGAGGATTTGGCACTGGAGAAGGACCTGCTGGCCGACCCCAAGGAGTGCGCTGAGCACGTGATGCTTGTCGACTTGGGTCGCAATGACCTGGGCCGGGTCTGTCTCCCGGGCAGTGTCAGCGTGAGTGAGCTGATGGTGATTGAGCGTTACTCCCACGTGATGCACATCGTCAGTGAGGTGGAGGGGCTGCTGGATCCGGAGCGTGATGTCTGGGATCTGCTGATGGCCTCCTTCCCGGCCGGCACCGTGAGCGGGGCTCCCAAGATCCGGGCCATGCAGTTGATTCATGCCCTGGAACCCGACTCCCGTGGGCCCTACTCCGGGGTGTATGGGGCCATGGACCTCAGCGGTGCCCTCAACACGGCCATCACCATCCGCACCATGGTGGTGTTGCCTGCTGCAGAGGGCGGTTGGCGGGTGCAGGTCCAGGCTGGGGCCGGCCTGGTAGCGGATTCCGTCCCGGCATCAGAATTCCAGGAGACCCTCAACAAAGCTCGCGGCATGCTCAAAGCCCTGGCCTGTCTCGCATGACGGAGCCCCTCTTGCTCAAGGGATTTGAAGTGGAGCTCTACACCGGCAGGCCTGACGGCACGGTGGTGGGCTGCTC
>JAURGL010000102.1 GCA_030833825.1 Vulcanococcus sp. SFB_649D_100_25
GCTGCCGATGCGGGTCCCCCTGGTGGTCTCGAACCACCCTGATCTCGGCCCGATCGCCCAGGAATTCGGGGCGGCCTTTGCGCACGTCCCGATTGCCGCGGCCAATCGGGAGGCGGCCGAGGCCCGTCACCTGGAGCTGCTGGCGGAGCACGGCATTGAGCTCGTGGTCCTGGCCAAGTACATGCAGATCCTGACGCCTGGTTTTCTCGCGGCGTTTGATCCCCCCGATGCCTTCCACCGGGTGATCAACATTCACCACTCCTTCCTGCCAGCGTTCAAGGGGGCACAGCCCTATCACCGGGCCTGGGAGCGGGGCGTGAAGCTGATCGGAGCCACGGGCCACTACGTGACCGAGGAGCTCGATGGCGGCCCGATCATTGCCCAGTCCACCGTGAGCGTGAGTCACCGCGATGAGGTTGAAGACCTGATTCGCAAGGGGCGCGATACCGAGCGCCTGGCCCTGGCCCGCGAGCACTTGCTGGCCCTGGTGGCGGCCAAGGGCGACCACGGCCTGCTCATCGCCCGCAAGCACATGGGCTGGACCTGCACCGGCTTCGCCGGGGCCCCGCAGCTGCGCCACGCCCTGATGCGCGCCCCAACGCCCGCAGAAGCCCTGGCCCTGCTGGATCAAGCGAGCGCTGGGCTCTGCTGATCGCCTCAGCCCTGGCCGATCTGCAGGAGATCCCGGCAGCCCGTGATCGCCTGCACCGCCAGCAGCACCATGATCAGGAGGTTGGTGGTGACATGCAGCCGTCTCCACCCCAGCTGCTTGGTGATCTCCGGCCGTGCCGCCAGGTTGAACAGGAACAACCCCGTGAGCAGGACACCACTCCAGTAGTGGGAGCCCCAGAAGGCCCCACTGAAGGGGTTATCCGAGAGGCGCCAGATCTCCGGTTGACTGCCAAGCCCCAGCAGACCCGCCCAGGTGAGCAGGCTGAAGCTGGACCGCAGGCCCGGCTGCTTCACCTTGAGCAGGGCCAGCAGGGCCACCAGCGTCCCGGCCGCCACCAGCAAGAGCAGCGCCAAGCGAGCAGGGCCTCCCTCAAACACAGCCCCAGGCAGCACCGCCTTGTGGATGAAGGAATACACCAGGGCAATCAGCACCGCCACCACCACACCTGCGGTCGCCCAGCCGCCATGGTCGGCATGCTCCTTCGGCACCGGGGCCGGCTGCTGGGTGATCCCAAGGCGGTTCTCGCGCACGAGGATCCCAAGGCGAATCGTGGCCCCCATCACGGGGTACACAAACAAGATCACCAGCACCGGATGGAGCAGGGAGAACCAATCGATCGCCGTCACGGCACCTCCTTCAGGGCAACACCGCCGGCCAGCCTTGGCGGATCAATAACAGTGAAAAGTAAGGCTGCTCGGCCGGGCTGACCGCACTGGCGCGGGCCAGGAGCTGATCAGGCCAGCCGACCCGCTGGGCAAACAGACTCTGCTCCAGCAGGCCCCGGCGCTCGAGATGCGGCTGCACCCAACTCCAGCGGTGCCCCAGCTTGAGCAGGGCCAGAACCGTGCCCGAGGCGGCCGCCTGATCCAGCAGGACCTCGAGTTCAGCCTCCGTCTCCGGGGTGGGGCGCACCAGCAGCGCTTCCTGTTGCAGCGCCAATGGCCAGGGAATGCCTGAGGAGGAAGCGGCCGCCGCCGCCGCCGAAGCGGCACTGATGCCGGGAATCACGGCAACCGGAACGCTGGGGTGGCGCTCCGCCAGGGCGATCAAGGCATAGGAGCAGCTGGCGTACAGCGAACTGTCGCCCTCACAGAGCAGCACGACGCGATGGCCCCTGGCCACCTCAGCGGCCAGGGCAGCGGCAGCGGCGTGCCAGGCCTCCCGGCGGGGCTCCACCTCCTGCACCATCGGGAAGAGCAGGGGCATCCGCCGTTGCTGCTCGCCAATCCAGGGGGCCGCGATCCGGGCAGCCATTCCTTCGGCATCAGCCCGTGCCACGGGATAGGCCACCACATCAGCGGCCGCGATCGCCCGCAGGGCCGCCACGGTGAGCAACTCGGGATCCCCCGGACCTACGCCCACGAGGGTGACGAGCGCCTGCGCGCTCCGGCTTTCCTCCCCCAGGGCCCGCAGGATCGCTGAGGAGCTCATGGGGGGAGGCAACTGGCTCCTTTCTAAGCTGATGCCCCCGCAGGGAGGATCGATGAGCGACCTGCAAATCTTTCTTGCCGGAGCTGAGGTCGACGGGCCACCCCTACCTGTTCTGGCCACTAACGACCCCGCGGTGATGGCAGCCGAGCTGGCTCAGCGGGGCATTGGCTTTGAACGCTGGCCCGCCCGAGCTGAACTTCCTGACGGGGCGGGACCTGAAGCCGTCCTGCAGGCCTATGCCGCTGAGATCCAGCGGGTGCAGGCGCGCGGCACTTACCCCACGGTGGATGCGATCCGGGTGACGCCGGAGCACCCCGATCGCGAAGCCCTCCGCCAGAAGTTCCTGTCCGAGCACACCCACAGCGAAGACGAAGTGCGCTTCTTCGTGGAAGGGAAAGGTCTGTTCTGCCTGCACATCGGCGATGAGGTGCTGCAGGTGCTCTGCGAAGCCGACGACTGGATCAGCGTGCCCGCCGGCACGAAGCACTGGTTCGACATGGGCAGCGCCCCGCAGTTCTGCGCCATCCGCTTTTTCGATAACCCCGATGGCTGGGTCGCCCAATTCACCGGCCACGCCATCGCTGAGCGCTATCCCCTCTTGGCGTGAGCGCTAAGCCAAACCAACGGAGTGCATGCGCACCAGTTCAGGCGCCGGCAGGTCGCCCCGCAAGGCCTCGCTTTCAGCGGCCGCCAGCTCCTCCAAGCGCTCCACGGTGACCTCACGGCCAAAGCGCTGTTCGCACAGCACCCAATAGAGGCCGAAATGGCGAGCCTCACTCGCCAAGAGCTCGCCATAGAGCTCCCTGAGCTCGGCGTCGGGGCTATGGGCAGCGAGCAACGCCATCCGTTCGTGGCTGCGGGCCTCAATCAAGCCCGCCACCAAAAACGAATCGAGCATCCGCTGCGGCTCCCCTTTGCGCACCAGGGCGCTCAGGCTGGAGCCGTAGGCCGGGGCCGGGAGGGGCTTCAGGGGTATGCCGCGTCTCTGGAGCAGGGCCAGGACCTGCTCGAAATGCTCCAACTCCTCTCGGGCCAGCGCACTGAGCAGCCCCCCCAGCTCTTCATCGGAGGGGTACCGAAACATCAGCTGCAGGGCGACCCCAGCGGCCTTGCGTTCGCAATGGGCATGGTCGATCAGGACCAGATCAGGCCGAGCGATCGCCTGCTCCACCCATTGAGACGAGCTCGGCCCCGCCAGCCAGCGCACGCGGGCGACGGGGTTCTCCAACACCACAGTCATGGCTGGCCCCGCAGCCGCGCCAACAGGCCCTGCAGGGCCAGCTCGTAGCTGGCGGGCCCGAACCCTGAGATCACTCCGATGGCTTTGTCAGCCAGATAGGAGTTGTGTCGGAAGGCTTCTCGGGCGTGCACGTTGCTGAGGTGCAGCTCCACAAAGGGGATCGCCACCCCCAGGAGGGCGTCGCGCAGGGCAATGGAGGTATGGGTCAGGGCTCCTGCATTAATGAGGATGCCGTCCACCTGCCCCCGGGCCTGGTGAATGCGATCCACCAGGGCCCCCTCATGGTTGCTCTGAAAGCAGGAGAGCTCCACCCCGCGTTCGGCCGCCTGGGCCCCCAGGCGCTGCTCAATCTCAGCCAGGGTGTCGGCCCCGTAGAGACCGGGTTCCCGCAGGCCTAACAGGTTGAGGTTGGGGCCGTTGAGCAACAACACGCGCATCGCAGGCGCCGGCAATCGGGAGTCCACTGAAGGGATCGTAAGGAGCGAGGCCAGAGGGGACCCGCCGACTGGTAAGTTCTTGGGGTGTGGTTCGGGTCGGTGCCCGAGTGGTTAATGGGGGCGGACTGTAAATCCGCTGGCTCTGCCTACGCTGGTTCAAATCCAGCCCGGCCCACCTTCCACATGCCCTTGTAGCTCAGCGGTAGAGCACTCCCTTGGTAAGGGAGAGGTCACGAGTTCAAGTCTCGTCAAGGGCTTCCCAAAAACACCGACAAGCCAAGTGGCACCAGGCTTGTCATCCGCGCTCTGGCGCTTTTTTTGTGTCCGCCTTCAGAGCCTGAAGACCGGCGCTGTTCGATGAACATTGGATCACCGCTGATCCGGAAGTCGTACAGCCAAAACATTCCCCAACGGGCGAAAGTTTGCGGTCTTCTGTGCAGCGACAACACCGCCTGATCGACGGGCTGAGAGCAACGGAACCCACAGACCGGGGGTGGGCCGGTTTGGAATGGATGGGACCCCATCTCGTTCCCATGGTTCTCGCCACCCCGGTCTCTGCCATGCGCCAGCTGGTGTGCCAGGGGCAAACGCGGCCTTTGCAATGGCGGCTCGAGCAGCTCAGTCGCTTGGAGCAAGCCCTTGCGGAGCACACCGATGCGGTGCTCGAAGCCCTGGCATCGGATCTGGGCAAGCCGCCTGTGGAGGCCTATTTCGAGGTGGTGGCCATCCGCCAGGAACTCCAACTCTGCCGCCGGCAGCTGCGGCGCTGGATGGCCCCCAGGCGGGTCAGCGTGCCCCTGAGCCAACGGCCAGGACGGGCGGAGGTCATCCCCGAGCCCCTGGGCTGCGTGCTTGTGATCGGCCCCTGGAACTACCCGTTCCATCTGACCCTGCAACCCCTGGTGAGTGCGCTTGCGGCCGGTAACACCGCCGTCCTGAAGCCCTCGGAGCACGCCCCCGCCACGGCCCAGTTGATCGCAACGCTGATCAGCGGCTGCTTTGAGCCGACCTGCGTGCAGGTGGTGCGGGGGATGGGGGCGTCGCTGCGGCCCTCCTCCAGGAGCAGTTCGACCACATCTTCTTCACCGGTGGTGAGCGGGTCGGGAAACTGGTGATGGCCGCCGCTGCAGCACACCTCACCCCGGTCACCCTGGAGCTGGGCGGGAAAAGCCCCGCAGTGGTGCTCCAGGACGCCGATCTCAGCGTCACCAGCCGGCGCCTGGTGTGGGGCAAATCGCTGAATGCCGGGCAGACCTGCATCGCACCGGATTACCTGCTGGTGGAGCGCGGCCTTCGAGAGACCCTGGTCTCCCAGATGGGCGAGCGCCTGGACCAGTGCTTCGGGGAAGCGCCCCTGCAGTCGCCCGATCTCGCCCGAATCGTCAACGACGCGCAATATCAGCGGCTCAGCCAGCTGCTGGAGCAGGCCCGCAGCAAGGGTCAGGTTCTGGTGGGCGGTCAGTGCGATCCCAGCCAACGGCGCATCGCTCCCACCCTGCTGAGGGTGGACGATTTCAACGATCCCCTCATGCAGGAGGAGCTGTTCGGTCCGCTGCTCCCGGTGCTGGAGGTGGACAACCTCCAGCAGGCGATCGAACGGATCAATGCCCGACCCAAGCCCCTGGCGCTCTATCTCTTCAGCCAATCCGAGCAAGCCCAGGAGCAGATCCTGCAGAACACCAGCTCCGGCGGTGTGTGTTTCAACGACGTGGTGATGCACGTGGGGGTGCCGGAGCTGCCCTTCGGGGGCGTCGGCGCCAGTGGCATGGGGGCCTACCACGGGCAAGCAGGGTTCAACACCTTCTCCCATCAACGCAGCGTTCTGCGTCGCCCGTTCCGCCTGGATGTTCCGTTCCGCTATCCGCCCTACGCAGGGCGTTTGCCCATGATGCGCCGCCTACTCGGCTGAGCCATTTCCATGCCTTATCGAACGAGGGCTAGCGCTGGCCGCTGAGCCCCGTATGGTGCGCCCAGTCGACCGCCGAACTCCATGCGCCGCCGCTTTGCAGCAGCCCTCGCCCTGGCCCTCCTGGTGCCTCTGCCAGGTCTGGCAGGAGAGGTGGTGGTCAAGAGCGGCGAAACCCTCTCCGAAATCGCCGATCGCTACGGCACCACCGTGAACCGTCTCATGGAGATGAACGGCTTACGGGATGCCAACGACCTCTGGGCTGGCAGCCGCATTCAGGTGCCGGGAGCCAGCCCCCGCTCCAGCCAGGCCGCGGTGAACCGCAATGCCAGCCGCCATACCGTTCAAGACGGAGAGACCCTCTCGGAGATCGCCTCGCGCTACGGGGTGCCGATGTCGCGCCTGGTCGCCCTGAACAACCTGGGCAGCCCTGATCAGCTGATGTCAGGAACCACCCTGCAACTGCGCAGCACC
>JAURGL010000103.1 GCA_030833825.1 Vulcanococcus sp. SFB_649D_100_25
TGACGTACTTGAGGACGTAGTCGAGGCATTCGGGGGCGGAGTAGCCGGCGGCACCGATGGCGGCCATCCGTAGTCCTGGGGAAGTGATGTGGTCTTGGATGCCGTACCCGACCAAGGCGGCGGTGATCGCGGCGCTTGGCCTCCTCCTGGCGGCGCTTGTATTCAGCGAGTTGCTCGGGGGATTCCCAGGCGGTCCCATAGATCCGCTGCAGCTGGGCGTTGTTCTCATCGCCGCGCCAGTAGGCCCCGGCCACGCTCTCCAGCTCAAACGCTTTTGCATTGAGCTCGCTGGTGTTGCCCACATGGGGGCCGGCGCAGAGATCCCACCACTCCTCACCGAGGGTGTAGAGGCTGATGGGTTCCTGGATCCCGGCCAGGATCTCCAGCTTGTAGGGCTCGTTCTGCGACTGGATTCGGCTTTCAGCCTCTGAGCGGCTCACCTCAACGCGCTCGAGGGGCAGTTTCCGGTTGATGATCTTGATCATCTCCTTCTTGATGGCCTTGAGATCGGCCTCGGTGAAGGGATCGGGATTGTCGAAGTCGTAATAGAACCCGTTTTCGGTCCAGGGTCCGATCGTGACCTGGGCCTTGGGGAAGAGCTTCTGGACCGCCATGGCCATCACATGGCTCATCGAATGGCGGATCCGCAGCAGCTGCTCGCTGTCGCTGGTTTTTGGGAGGTGCACGGTGGCCACGTCCTGACCCGCTTCAGCTGCAGGGTGGGCAGAGCGGGTCGCGGTCACGGCGGCGGCATAGCAACCCTGATCCTACGCAGCTGAAATCAGACCATCACTAGGGTGTGGGGGTGACGGATTCCCCTGCGCCAGGCCCGATGGATCGGGCTGAACCCCAATCTGAATCGGCCGAGCTGCTTGACCATCTGCTCGAGTCCCTGTTCGGTGATTTCCGCTTCTGGTTCAGGCGCGGTCTGGTTCTGCTCGAGTACACACCCGAGCATCTGTTGCCCGCGGCGGAGCAGACCCGGCTGCGCCAGGGACTGGAGGAGGGTCTGCAGGCCATTGCTGCTGCGCAGGCCCTTCGCTCGGCCTGCACGACCCCAATGGCCGTCGACATGGAGGCCATGGCCCCTTGGCATCGCCTGATGATGCGTGTCTGGAACCTCTCAGCGATGCTGCGGGTGGCTGGGGTCCCGTTTCCCGAGGCGGAGCGGCCGGATCCGCCCAAGGCGCCTTAAGCCTGCTGCCGCAGTTCCCGCAGATTGTCGCGATAGAAGGCGCCGAGCTCCGCGGCTTTCTTCACCGGTTGCCCGTAGGCGCTGTTGCCCCTGCTGTTGGGGAAGGATGCCCATTCCTTCGAGAGCACGCTCATCACTTCTCGGGTCAGGCCCTGGTTGTCCACCTGATTGAGAACCCCGCGGCGATCCACCAGATAGAGGGCTGCCTGGTCCTGGTTGCGGGGGGTGAAGCTGTTGAGGCTCAGTTTGTCGGCAGCTTCGCGCCAGGTTCTCGGTAGGAACTGGTAGGCGCCAGCTGCAGCACTGGTGTATCGCTTCACGACCACCACTTCAGGGTGTTTGGCGAGGCTGGAGAAACGACCACCGCCGTAAAGGGTGCGGTAGCCGGCAGATCCCTGCTTCCAGGTGCCTTCCGCGTAGCGGATGGTGTTGAGCAGGGCCTGCCGCTCCGGGGTCATCTCATAGAACCCATCGCCCCGGCTGGATGCATCGCCCGACTCACTCAGGCTGCCGGTCGTGGCCTGGCTGCCCTGGGAGGGGCTCACCAGGGGGCCGGCGGCCAGCAACAACAGACCGAGAACCCAGGAGCTGGTGGCAGCACGGGCGCGATGAACACAGGGACGACTTCGCAAGCGGCACAGTGGCGTAGGTCAAAGGAGACTGAACGAGATCTGAGTCTCAGTTCGAGAATTCCCCGCCGAACTGGACAAGGGATGGGTCAATGTGCTTTGCAGGGCTTCCGCTGCGCCGGCCCATTGAGACTGGCGGGACCCTGATGCCGGTCCCGGAGGGGAGCGGCGCAATGATCAGGCACCTTTATCTTTCCTTCAGCTTTAGATAAAGGGGTTCCAGCTCAGCTCAGGAAGCCCAGGGCCTTGCGGGTGCGCTCCAGCGTCGCCTCCGCCACCGCATTGGCGCGCTCGCGGCCATCGTTGAGGACCCGATCCAGTTCAGCGGGGTCAGCGTTGAAGTCCCTGTAGCGCTCCTGGATTGGGCGCAGCGCTTCCACCAGGGTCTCCGCCAGCAGTGGTTTGAAGGTGCCCCAGCCCATCGAGGCGCATTCGCTGGCTGCGGCTTCGCGCCCCTTGCCGCTGAGGAGGGCATAGAGCCCCAGCAGGTTGTCGGTTTCCGGCCGTTCCGGGTTGCCGAATTCCAGGCCCATCACTGGATCGGTCTTGGCCCGTTTCACCTTCTTGGTGATGAGCTCCGGAGCATCCAGCAGGTTGATGCGGGAGCCCTCATTGGGATCGCTCTTGCTCATCTTGCTCCGCCCATCGGTGAGGCTCATCACCCGGGCCCCCTCCTTGAGGATCAAAGGCTCCGGGACCTTCAGCACGGGGATCGGTTCGCCCTCGGCATCCTTCGGGGCGAAGCGCGCATTGATCCGCTGCTGGGCGATGTCGCGCGCCAGTTCCAGGTGCTGCTTCTGGTCTTCCCCGACGGGCACGAGGTCGGCGTCATAGAGAAGGATGTCCGCGGCCATCAGCACGGGGTAATCGAGCAGGCCTACGGAGACCTGGTCCCCCTGTTTGACAGCCTTTTCCTTGAACTGGATCATCCGCTCCAGCCAGTTCAGGGGTGTGACGCAGTTCAGCAGCCAGCACAGTTCGCTGTGGGCGGGGACATGGCTCTGGACAAACACCGTTGCCTTGGCCGGATCGATCCCACAGGCCAGATAGAGCGCCGCTGTGCTGCGGGTGTCGGCCGCCAGCTTGGTTGGATCGTGGGGAACGGTGATGGCATGCAGATCCACCACGCAAAAGAACGTGTCGTGGCTCTCCTGCAGTTCAACCCAGTTGCGGATCGCACCGAGCCAGTTCCCCAGGTGCAGTGCGCCAGTGGGTTGGACCCCAGAAAGAACCCTGGCGCGTGGCATCCGAATCAGCTGGTAGACCGCCGGATTCTGCCTTGGAGAAGGTCCAGGACCCGGCGGCTGCCCCTGGCCTGATCAGGCCTCTTCGCTCGGGGCGGGCGCTGCCTCAACGGCGTCCACGGCCGCCTCGCTAGGCACCTCGGGCACCTCCTGGGTGGTCACCTCGGCCACTTCGGCCGCAGCCGCCGCTGGCTTGGCAGGACGGGCAAAGGGGTTGGGGCGATTGGAGGCCGGACGCTCCGAGCGCTCACTGCGCCCACCCGGTCCGCGGCGCTCTCCGCGGCCACGGGACTCGGCACTGGCCTTGTGCTGGGAAATGATGTCGTCGATCCGGCCCTCCTCCAGCAGTTGGGCCACGGTGCGCAGCGAGAGCCCAAGGGCGGCGACGGTGGAGCGCACGCCAAAGGCCTCCTGAACGGCGCGGGCGGAGCGCATCTCGTTGTCGCTCAGGCGGATGCGAAAGCCACCACCCTCACGCTGACCACGGCCATCCCGGGGCTGGTCACCTGAATTGCGCTGGAAGTCACCGTCGGCCATGGCCGCACACCTGAAAAGTCAGGGGCAAGTGTGCCGCATGGACTGGGACACAGGCCAGTGCCAGAGCAGCTGATGGGCCTCGCTTTCATCGGGCCTGGCAAGGACGATCAGCGGTAGGGGTTTGGGTCCTTCCGCTTCGATGCCGAACCGATAACGCTGCAGCCAATCGAGGTAAACCTGCAGCGTCCAGCCGCGGTTTCCCCGTTCCTGGGCGGCCCAGAAGCGCCGAAGGGCGTCAGAGCAGGGCTCCCGGCCGAACTCCTGCCAACACTGCTCTTGAGCCTCGAGGCTGGTCAGGCCCTCCCTCAGAAGCTCGCGAAATCGGACCAACTCGGGGGCATCGCCACTGCTGTCGGGAGGCAGGACGTTGCTGAGCTGCTCCACCGGGACCACCTGCAACCGCAGCCAGCAGCGATTGAGCAACACCACCGGCAGCTGCCCGTGCCAATGGGCTTGCACTTGCTGACCTTGGAGCAACGACTCCAGCTGCAGGCGTTGCTGGTCTGTTAACTGCAGGGCCGCTTCAGCCATGGGTGCCCTGGAAGGTGATCGTGGGGATCGCGTATTCCCTGGGTTCGAGGTGAATCGTGCAGCGCACGTGGCCAAAGCGGGCCTCCAGGTGCTCCTCAACCAATTCCGTGATCCGGTGGGCCGTGGGGAGATCGTTGGCGTCCACAACCATGTGCAGCTCGATGAACACCCGTTGCCCAAGTACCCCGCGGCTGGCGATGTCATGGACATTCAGCACCCCGGGAACCGCCATGGCCACTTCGTGGATGGCCTCCGGTGCAATCGCGATCTGATCGACAAGCCAAGGCAAGTTGCTGCGCATCACCTGCCAGCAAACCCGAACCAGCATTAGGCAGAGCGGGATCGCAATGGCCACATCGAGCCAGTTCAACTTGAACAGCACCACCCCCGTGAGTCCCACCAGCACCACCACCGTGGTCCAGATATCGCTGGTGGTGTGCTGGGCATCCGCCAGCAGCAATTGGTTGCCAAGGCGTTTCCCTTCGCTGCGTTCGTAGCCAGCGAGAAGCAGGTTGCAGCCCAGAACGATGAGCAACATCACCAGCTCCTGGGGCTCGAGTCTCAGGGGCTGCAGGCCTGAGCTCATCCGCTCGAAGGCGGTGCGCACGATCTCGAAGGCGGTGAACAGGATGAAGCCCGCGATCGCCACCGCTCCGATGGCTTCGTACTTGTCATGGCCGTAGGGATGGTCCCGATCCGGCTGGGGGTCAGAGAGGTTGTTCGTGATCAGTCCCAGCAGACTGGAGAGGCCATCGGTGGCGCTGTGCATCGCATCGGCCAGCAGGGCCAACGATCCACTCAGCAGACCGATGACGAGCTTGAGCAGGGTCATGGCCACATTCACCCCCAGGGCCACCAACAGGACTCGCTTCACCTCAGCGCGGGTGTCCTGACGGACGGCCGCCTGGAGACCTTCCCTGTTGTCCCTGCCAGCACGACCCATCGCTGCTCGAGGTTGCTCAGGTTCTCCCACGCTATTGGGTCTGGGCATGGCTTAATGGCTGAGCTAAAGAGTTGGCGCAGTCGCCAGATCCAGCTCCCCTTTGATGCTCCCTGAGGCAGCCGAGCAATGGAAGTCCCCCGGGGGATCGGCAGTCACGGGGCTGATCAGGTCAACGCTCCTGCGCCAGTGGCCTTGGTTGGCCGCGTTGGGCGGCGGATGGCTCCTGCTCGAAAGCCTCCATGGCCCCTTGTCTTCGGTGCTCAGCCTCTCGGCAGCAACCGCGGGGTTGTTGATCCTGGGCGGACCCCGGAAGCCCTCAGCCGCCTCGAAGCCTCGAACCTCTGCCGGCTGGGTCGAGCGCTGCGAGGAGGTGTTGTCCTCCTTTGAGCGGCTCCAACCAAGTCTCGATTCCGAGTTCGGGTCCTTTGCAGAAGCGCAGCAGGGACGCCGCGATCAGTTGGCCCATCTGCTGGGTCAACAGGCTGATCCCCATCTGAATCTGGCCCTGGTCGGTACGGAGTGCTGGAGCGAATCTCTGCAGGCTGCATTCCTGCAGCACTGCCCTTCCGCACGCCCGCTGCGGGTGCACCGCAGCCACCCACTGCCCCTGAGCAGTGACCACTGGCAGTGGCCCGATGCATTCCGCCGCTGCGATCTGCTTGTGTATCGGCTGGCCCTGCCCTTGAAAGCGGTCGACCTGCGCTGGCTGGAAGCCCTCCCGATGCAGCAAACGCTCTGCCTTCTCGTCGAGAGGCCGGATCAGGGGGATTGGGCCATCGGTCATCAACAGCTGCAGCAGCAGCTGCCTGAACATCTCCGCAGCCACTGTTGGCCATGGAGCCCATCGGCTCCTGAACAGTTGTCGTCCGATCTGGCCCCCGTGGCTGCTGCCCTCGCTCAGATCGGACCCCAAGCCAGCGAACGCAATCAGCAGCGCTGCCTCGAGGAGTTGCATGGTTCCTGGCAGGTGGAGCTGGAGCGGTTGCGCCGGGACCACTGGCAGACGCTCGTGCTGCGCACCCAGTGGACCGTGGCTGCCGGTGTGATGGTGGCCCCTTTGCCGAGCCTGGA
>JAURGL010000104.1 GCA_030833825.1 Vulcanococcus sp. SFB_649D_100_25
GAGGAAACCAAGCGGCAGTGCCACGAGGCCTTCGGCCGCAACCCTGACGTGCTGGTGGCCTGCGTCGGCGGCGGATCCAATGCCATGGGCCTGTTCCATCCCTTTGTCCAGGACACCGACGTGCGCCTGATCGGCGTAGAGGCTGCCGGCGATGGCGTGGCCACGGGCCGCCATGCCGCCACCATCACCGAGGGACGGGTGGGGGTGCTGCACGGTGCTATGAGCCTGCTGCTCCAGGACAGCGAGGGGCAGGTCCAGGAAGCTCACTCGATCAGTGCAGGCCTCGATTACCCCGGCGTCGGCCCCGAGCACAGCTACTTGAAAACCATCGGCCGGGCTGAATACGGCGCCGTCACCGACGCTGAAGCCCTCGATGCCCTGCAGCTGCTCTGCCGTCTGGAGGGGATCATCCCCGCCCTCGAGACCGCCCATGCCTTCGCCTGGCTGGACAAGCTCTGCCCGACCCTGGCTCCCGGCACCGAGGTGGTGCTCAACCTCTCCGGTCGCGGCGATAAGGATGTGAACACCGTGGCCGACAAGCTCGGCAGCGCCCTCGGCGGCTGAGGCTCAGCTCAGCAGACGGTCCAGGTAGGCCGCCACGGCTTGTACCGCTGAGCGGGCTGTGGCGTAGGCCATCCGCATCGGTCCGATCAGGGCCACGTGGCCAACAGCCCCGGTCCCGTTCCCGTAACTGGCCTGCACCACAGCGCACTGCTTCAGGGCTGGATGGGGGTGTTCACTGCCGATCCAGACCCCGCCGCGACTGAGGACGGCCTCGCTCTGCAGCACCTGCTGGGGCTCGGCCTCCACCAGTTGCAGAAGGGGGCGCAGGCTCTCACTGCGCTCGAATTCCGGTTGCTGCATCAACCCCCCCAGCCCCAAGCTCACCGCGCCTTCCCGGGAGCTGCGGCGGGCTTGTTCATGGCTGGCCAGACCTTGCTTGAGCAGTGCTCCGCTGCTGGAGAGCTGACGCGGCAGCGCCCCCCAGTTCAAGTGCCCGCCACGCTGTCCCAGTTGATCGCAGGCCCAGCGCTCCAGGGCTCCCATTTCGGATTCGAGTTCCGCGGGCATGCGCAGGTTGAGGCAGCGGGAGCTGCTGCCCTCGTCCACCAGCAGCACCAGCAGGCGGTCGTGCTGGGGCACCAGCCGGACCGCCTGGAGGTGGGAGCTGGGTTCCTGGGGCCGGGTGATCAAGCTCATCAAGCCGGTCAGATCCGCCAGGCGCTGCCCAAGCTGCAGTAGGAGATCGTCCAAGGCAGCCCACTGCAGGCTCAGGCCCGTCAGTTCACGCTCCAGCTGACTGGCCGCAGCTCCGGGGGCGGGCAGCAAGCAATCCACGTAGTGGCGATAGCCGAGCTCGCTGGGGACCCGTCCGGCCGAGGTATGGGGTTGGGTGAGCAGGCCGCGCTGCTCGAGGGCACCCATCGCGGAGCGCACCGTGGCGGGGCTGGCCTGCAGGCCGAAGCGTTTCACCAGGGTTTGGCTCCCCACCGGTTCGGTGGTGTCCACGTAGTGGCGAACCGTCGCTTGCAGCACCTCCTGTTGCCGGCGAGGGAGGGGTTGCACCGCGGCTCAGCTCGCAACTGGGCGGATGTTACGGGCGTCAGACGCTGGCCCGGGCGGAGTGAAGGAAAAAGCGGCGGTAGTCGGGGTCTCGATCGAGGAGATCAAGGAAACGATCACGATCCAGCCGAAGCAACAGGCCATCGCCGCGGGCCCGGACGGTCACTGCCCGTGGCTGGTCGTCCATCAGCCCGGCATCCCCGAAGAAGTCCCCCTCCTCCACCAGGCCCTGCTTCACGGGGTGCCCTCCCCAGAGGTCGTTCTGCAGGACCTCGAGGGTGCCGGCCACCACCACGTAGAAGGCATCGGGGGCGTCCCCTTCCCGGAACACCTCCTCGCCGTGGCGAACCCGGTCGCTGACGAATTCCGAGGCCAGCCACTCCAGCACCGTTGGAGCCACCCCCTGGAAGAGGGGAATGGTGGCCAGGCGCTCCGGAGTGATCCGCACCCGTTGACCGGCCTGCAGGTTGAAGCCGCTCATCTGGCGATGCCAGAAGGAGGCGTACAGCCCACCGGCCGCCAGCAGGTCCAGGTGTGAGCCGAGTTCCACCACCTGGCCGTGGTCGATCACCGCGATCTGATCCATGGCCGCTGCTGCCCGGAGGCGATGCAGCACGGACACCACCGTTCGCCCCTGGCTCAGGGTTCGCAGGGTGGCGTTGATCGCCTCCTCCGTGCTGGGGTCTAGGGCGCTGGTGGCCTCATCCAGCAGCAGGAGGCGCGGGTTGCGGAGGATGGCTCGGGCAATGGCGATCCGCTGTTTCTGCCCCCCCGAGAGCCGGCCACCGCTCGGCCCCACGCTGGTTTCGAGCCCCTGGGGAAGGCTCTCGATCAGCCCCCCCAGCTCCGCCGCCAGGGCCGCCTCGTGCACCTCGGCGTCGCTGGCGTTCAGTCGCCCGAGGCGAATGTTGTCGGCGATCGAGAGGTCAAACAGCACGGTCTCCTGGGGCACCAGGGCCACCTGCTCAAGCCAGGCCCTGCGATCGGTCCTGTTGAGGTCGACGCCATCCACCAGGACCTGTCCTGTTTGGGGCTCGAGCTGCCGCAGCAGGAGGCGAAGCACGGTGCTTTTGCCGCCGCCGCTGGGACCCACCAGGGCCAGGGAGCTGTTGGCGGGGACCGTCAGGCTGAGGTCCTCGAGGCCGCCGCCCTGGGGGTAGCGAAAGCTGACCCGCTCCAGGCTGAGCCCGCACCGCAGCTCGGGGGGACGGGGGTGCAGGCTGCGCAGCGGCAGGGTGGCGGCCTGCCGTGTCGGGAGCTGCTGCTCCAGCAGATCAAGGGCGGTGGATGCGGCCTGCAACGGCAGCAGGGAGGTGCCGAGCTGCCACATGCCACTCACCATCGCTGTGGCGATGCCCATGGCCGCCACCAGCTGGCCGATGGAGAGCTGTCCCTGCAGCATCAGCCAGGTCCCCAGGGCGAACACACTCACCAGGGTCAGCAGGGTGGAGGCGGTGAGGGCGGCGTTCTGCAGGCCTGAGAGCGTCCCGACGTGCTGGGCGGCACGCATCAGATCGCCGTTGCGTTGATTGAAAGCAGCCCTGGTGCTGCTGCGTAGACCAAACAGATCCACCAATTCGCGGCTGCGGAGCCGCTCCTGGGCGTAGCTGAGCAGCAGGCCGGCCTGCTCGACCCGGGTCTGTTCCCGCCGGGTCAGGGCTGGACTGAACGCCACCTGGCTCACGAGCAGGAGGGGGGTCAAGACCACCGCCACCAGGGCCAGTCGCCAATCGCTCTGGAACAGGAGCAGCACCCCGAGCAGCAGCTGGGCGGCTGTCCAGGTGAACAGGGGCAGCTGGGTCACCACCACGTTCTCCAGGGTGGGGATCTGCTGCGCCAGCAGTCCCTGCTCCACCCCGTCCCGCTGCCCGTCAGCGGGGCCGATCTGTGCCAGCAGGTGGCTGAACAGGCGTTTGCGGAACTGGGTTCCCAGCTGGCTGCCCAGGGCTGCGAACAGGCGGATCGATAGACCGTTGCAGGCCACGGCCAGGCCCAGCCAGAGGCACGGCAGCACCAGCAGGGAGGCGACGCTGCTGGCGGGAGCCCGCGCTGCGGCCCGGTCGATCACCAGTTGCAACAGCACCGGGATCCCCACCATCAGCACCGGGTCGGGGAGAACGGTGAGAACCGCCCCCAGGAGCTTGAGACGCTGCCCGCGGAAGTAGCGCCAGAGCCTCAGGGGCAGCAGCAGGGGAAGCATCGGCTGGGCCATCCAGCCCATCGATAGCAAGGGCTGCTCCCGCTGCCTTCAGTAGCGGGGCACGCTGGGGTCGACGGAGACGCTCCAGGCATCAATCCCGCCCTGCAGATTCCACACCTGCTCGTAGCCCTGGGCTTCCATCAGCCAGCAGGCGAACTGCCAGCTGCGGATGCCGGCATGACAGAGCACCACCACCGGTCGATCGCGGTCGATCAAGGCGGAGAGTTGCCCCATCCAGCGCTCCGATTCGCTCAGCGGCAGATGGACCACCGGGGCATCCAGCCGTGCCAGATCCAGCTCCATCGCCTCGCGCACATCCACCAGTTGCAGCGGTTCACCGGCATCCATCCGGATCTTCAGGTCGCTGGCGCTGAGGGGGGTCGGTGTGGCCATGGCTGAACCCTAAGGGGTGCCAAAGGCTCCACGAATGAATAAAGATGAGGCCATTCGGGTAGCGACGCATGAAGGCCCGCCCCTTTCTGGCGGCACTGCTGGCGGTGGCTGTGGCTCTGTTCAGCTTGGGTGCAGCTGGATGGTGGATGCTCTGGCAGCGCAGTCCTCTGGCCCTGCAGCACCAGTCGCTGACCCTCCCCCTGGCGGCTCGCTTTGTGCCGCGCACCGCTCCGTTGAGCCTGCACTGGTTGTCAGGCCCTGAGCAACCTGCCGCCTATGCCCGGGCCGTGGCCCCGCCTCGCCAGCGCCGTCAGGCGGCCGCCGCCGCGGATCGCCTCCGGGATGGGGCCTTTGCCGCAGCCGGTCTCGATTACGCCTCAGAGCTGTCTCCATGGCTTGGAGATCAGAGCAGCTTTGCCCTGCTCACGCCCCCCGGGAGCAATGAAGCTCCGGGATGGGTCCTGGCTCTCCGCAGCCGCGATAACGAAGGGGCCCGTCGCTTCCTGCAGCGCTTCTGGCAGACCCGCAGCCTGGCGGGCACGGATCTGCAGATCACCAGCTACCGCGGCATGGGTCTGATCAGCGGTCGTGGAGCCTTGCTGGGGCAGGACCCGCAGCCCCTTGCCACCGCCCTGATCAATGACGATCTGGTGCTGATCGCCTCCGGTCGCGGGGTGCTGGAGCAGGCCCTGGACGTCTCCCAGATCGATGAGCTCAACCAGGCCGCCAGCGTCCCTCTGCAAAAGGCCGTCTCCCGTCTGGGGGAAGGGGTGGCGCTCCTCACCGCCCGTCCCCAGGCCATGCAGCAGTGGCTCGGTCTGCCGGTGCGCAGCGACGATGATTCCGCCGCCGCTGTTGAGCTCGTGGCGGCGCTCTCGCCCTCGGGTTCGGGTCTTCGCCTGGAGGGCCTGACCCAGCTCCGTTCTGCCTTGCCTCCCCTGGGAGCTCAGGCCACGGATCTGCTGCGGCAGCTGCAGGTCCCCTCCAGCAGTGTGGCCCTGCTGAGCAATCCGGCCCAGCTCCTGGCGGATGACGCGGAGAACCCCTGGAGCAGCCTGCTCGGTCCGGCCCTGCGGCAGACCCTCAGCCAGGAACGCGGCCCCTTGCCTGCCCTGGTGGCGGCCGCAGACTCCGGCCCCCTGCTCTGGGCTGAGCAGGCCGATGGTTGGTTGATCGGGACCCGGGCCGATAACCCCACCGCCGAGTTGCTGCAGCCGGCCCTCGAAGCGGATGGATTCAGCAGTTCACCCCTGCAGAGCCGCGGGCAAACCCTCCAGGCCTGGACCCGTTTGCAATCGAAGCCCGTCAAGGGCAATCCGGATCAGCTGCAGGCCCAGTTGGCAGGAGCCCGGGCCAGCGAGGCTGGTCTGGCTTGGTGGGGCCAGGGTCTGGCGATCCTCAACCAGCAGCATGAGGGGCGGCGCGCACCGCAGGAGCGCCTCGATCAGCTGGACTTTTTGGGCAGTTCCCAGGCCCCCTATCAGTGGGCGATGGACGGCTCGACGGCCCAGGGGCTGTTGAAGGGCTGGAAGCCCTGGAGGCTGTTGAACACCCTGTCCGGTTCCCCCCTGACGCCGATGGTGGAGGGCGCTGCCCTGTCCTTGGAGCCGGACAAGGCCGAGCCCCGCTCCCTGCGTCTTCACGCGCTCCTGGACCTGCACCGCTGACCATGGCGTCCCGCAAGCGCGAGTTGCTCCTGCTGCGCCATGGCATCGCCGAGGAGCGCTTCGAGGGTGTCGATGACGCCCAGCGCAGTCTCACGCCGGTGGGGCGCGAGCGCACGGCCCAGCAACTCCAGCGCCTGGTCGCCCTTGATCTGACCTGCGATCTGGTGCTCAGCAGCCCCTTGGTTCGGGCCCGCCAGACCGCCGAATTGATGGTGGAGGCAGGCCTCGCTCCG
>JAURGL010000105.1 GCA_030833825.1 Vulcanococcus sp. SFB_649D_100_25
GGAGCAGGGTCCCTGCCGTGGCGACCATCGGCTCAAACACCAGAACGCCAGCATTCGCCGGAATCTGCTCGGGCAGACCATCGAAATAGCAAGCGGCTTCCCCGCTGCTCTCGTCCCGTTTGAAGCCCATATGGGCTACGGACGCACTCGGCAGTACGGGGCGAGCCCCGTCCCAAAGGCCCAGGCCGGCCCGCAGCACCGGGACCGCCAGCATCGGGATGGAGCCATCCACCACCGTGCCTTCGGTGCTCGCCAAGGGAGTCCGCACCTGAACGCGCTGGTAGGGGATCCAGTCCCGCATCGCTTCGTAGGTCAGCCAGCGGCCCAGCTCCGCCATGGCGGTGCCAAACAGGGCCGGGGGTGTCTGCTCATCGCGAAGCAGGGTCAACCAATGGCCGATCAGGGGATGGGGTGGAACCACGACCCGCAGGGTCTTGCTCATGGGTCGCGCAGCAGCGGCTGCCTGCAATAACTTGAGCGCCCCAAGTTAAAGGTGCAGTGCTGAACCCTGCTCAGCTGCCAGTGGCGTTTCTCCGGCTTGTCCGGCAGGTGGTCCTGTTGGCGCTGCCCCTGGCTCTGATCCTCTCGGCGGCGGTGCAGCCCGCCGCCGCCATCACGGCCCCCGAGCTGCGCAGCCAGCGCTCCGCTCAGGATCTCCAACCCGACATGCATGGCCGGAACCTCCAGCAGCAGGAGTTCCTCAAGGCTTCCCTGGAGGGATTTGACCTCAGCGAAAGCGATCTGCGTGGAGCGGTGTTCAACACGGCCAACCTGCAGAACGCCAACTTGAGTGGGGCGGATCTCGAGGATGCGGTGGCCTTTGCGACCCGTTTTGACAACGCCGATCTCAGGGGAACCGTTCTGCGCAACGCCATGTTGATGAACAGCAAGTTCACGGCGGCCAACATCGAAGGTGCTGACTTCACCGACGCCGTCCTCGATCTCCCCCAGCAGAAGGCCCTCTGTGAACGCGCCACCGGGGTGAACCCACGCACCGGTGTCGATACCCGCGAAAGCCTGGCCTGCCGCTGAGGCACCGCCTACATTCAGGTGTCCGGTTCTCCTGGGGATCAGCCAGGAGAGGTAAGGGGGAAAGTCCGGTGCAAATCCGGCGCTGTCCCGCAGCTGTGGTGAGTTCAGAGCCCCGAACAGGGCCTGCGAACTCCAGTCAGAACGCCCGCCGGAGTCACACACCAACCCTGGCGCGGACCAGATCCTCCTGATGTTGAAGCGTTTCGGGCTGCTGGCAGCCTTGCTCCCCCTGGCCGCAACCCCGGCCCTGGCCCACCACCCGATGGAGTCCATGGGTCTGGAGCCCTCGGCCCTGTCTGGACTGATGAGCGGGCTGGCGCACCCACTGCTGGGTCCTGATCACCTTCTCTTCCTGTTGGTCCTTGGCCTGGTGGGCTGGCAGCGTTCCCTGCGCTCGGCGATCACCCTGCTGGCGGTCGGTCTGGCTGGTTCAGCCCTCGGTCTGATTTGGCCTGGACTCCCCGGCGCTGAGGCCCTGGTGTCCCTCTCGCTGGTCCTCGAAGGCCTGGTGCTCAGCGGACGACTTCCGGCAGTCCTGTTGGTTCCCGCCTTTGCCCTGCACGGCTACGTGTTGAGCGGCTCTGTTCTCGGTTGGGAAACCACCCCCATTGCCTTTTATTTGCTTGGGCTGCTTGTGTCCCAGGCCCTGCTGCTGGCGGTCAGCCTGAAGCTTGTGGGTCGTGCCCTTGATCCTCAACAGCGCCTTTGGCTGGCCGGTGCCCTCGTGGGTGTGGGTGCGGCATTCACCTGGTCGAGCCTGATCGCTTGACCATGACCGTTGGAACCTCCGCCCGACTGCCGGTCACGGTGGTGACTGGTTTTCTTGGGGCGGGTAAGTCCACCCTGCTGCGGCACCTGTTGCTTCATAGCGGGCTGCGACTTGCGGTCCTCGTCAATGAGTTCGGGGAGGTCGGGATCGATGGTGACCTGATTCGCAGCTGCGGGTTCTGCCCTGAAGAGGACCTGGAGGGGCGTGTCGTTGAACTCGCCAATGGCTGCCTCTGCTGCACGGTCCAGGACGAGTTCCTGCCCACCATGCAGCAGCTGCTCCAGCGTGCTGATCAGCTCGATGGGATCGTTGTTGAGACCAGTGGTCTGGCTTTGCCCTTGCCCCTGGTTCAGGCCTTCCACTGGCCTGAGATCCGCACCCGTACCCGCATCACCGGGGTGGTGACAGTGGTGGATGGGGAGGCCCTCAGCGCTGGAAGCGTTGTGGGTGATCCCACGGCCCTTGAGGCCCAGCGGCAGGCCGATCCGAGCCTGGATCACCTCAGTGACATCACCGATCTGTTCAACGATCAACTGGATGCGGCTGATCTGGTCCTGCTCAGCCGGGCTGATCGCCTCAGCCCCGAGCAGATCAAGGCCGTTGAAGCTCAGTTGTCCCCCCGCCTGCGTCCGGCTGTCTCCGTCCTGCCGATGGCGCACGGGCAGGTCCCTGCTGCTGAGCTCATGGGTTTGACCCGACCGGAGCCGCACGATCACGAAGACCACGATCACGAAGACCACGACCACGATCACGATCACGATCACGATCACGATCACGATCACGATCATCACGACCACACCCACGTGGCGATGCAGTCCGCCGTGCTGCGGGTCGCATCGGTGGGCAGTCGGCAACAGATCGAGACGCTGCTGCCCGGTTTGATTGCGGCGCAGAATCTGCTGCGCCTGAAGGGACGCGCCTGGCTTCCGGGTAAAACCGTGCCGCTTCAGATCCAGGCCGTCGGGCCTCGCCTGGATTGTTGGTTCGACACCGCCTACAGCGGGGAACGACCCGCCGCCGATGGGCTGGAGCTGGTGGCCCTGGGTCTTGCGATCGATGCCGCATCACTGCAGCAGGAGCTCGAGAACAGCTGCGCAAAGGCCTAGTCCAGGGGGAATTCCCCTTTGGCGCAGATGCCGTCCCAGCAGAGGGCCTGTTGCTCCGCCCAGCGTGGGTAGACCACCCGGGTCAGCCCCGAGGGTTCCCTCAGGCTGATCTGTCCCCGGCCATCGCTCCGGAATTCCAGCTGCTGGGCACCCACCTGCAGCCACCAGTGCTCCCCGGCGCGCTGGATCGTCATGGTGCACTGCTGCCATGGACCGCCACTCAGTTGGCACTGCACCGGCAGGCGCAACGGGGCCTGGGGCTGGGCCTGAGCACTGAGTCCCCACAGCACGACTCCAGCGCTGAAGGCCATGCCAGCCCAGGCACCCGTCGCTTGGGGTAATGCCACCGACGCCTCCGGGACTCTCTCTCCAACCTGACCAGAGCTGGAGAGGTGTGGCAGCCGGCCTGCCAAGATTTAACAAACCTCGTGGAGCTCAGGTGCCCGTCTACTCCGCCCGTGTGCTCGTTTCGCTCAGGCCATCGGTGCTCGATCCCGCCGGTGAGGCCACCCGCGCGGCTGCGTCCCGTCTTGGGGTGGATGGGATCAGCAAACTGCGCATCGGCAAGGCGGTTGAAGTGGAGCTGGATGCCCCGAACGCCCAGGCTGCCCGTGAGCAGCTGGAGCTGCTGAGTGATCGCCTGCTGGCCAATCCGGTGATCGAGAACTGGACACTGGAGCTCAAGGACGACGCTTCCGCGGGGGCCTGAGCGATGACCCTTGGCGTTGTTGTTTTTCCCGGGTCCAATTGCGACCGGGATGTTCAGTGGGCTGCCCAGGGCTGCCTGGGCATCGAGACCCGCTTCCTCTGGCATGAGGAGCGCGATCTGAGCGGGCTTGATGCGGTGGTGATCCCGGGGGGCTTCTCCTACGGGGACTACCTGCGCTGCGGGGCCATTGCCCGCTTTGCCCCGCTCCTGCAGGAAGTGGCGGCCTTCGCCAAGAAGGGTGGGCGGGTCCTGGGGATCTGCAATGGGTTTCAGGTGCTCACGGAGATGGGGCTCCTCCCCGGAGCGTTGACCCGCAACGAGAAGCTGCACTTCATCTGTGAACCCACAGATCTGCGGGTGGAGCCGGGATCCTGCAGTTGGCTGCAGGGCTACAACAGCGGTGAGGTGGTGAACTTCCCGATTGCCCATGGGGAGGGTCGCTACCAGGCGGATCCAGAGCTGTTGCAGTCCCTGGAGGACAACGGGCAGGTCGTGCTGCGCTATGTCCGCAATCCCAACGGATCCGTGGGGGATGTGGCGGGGCTCACAAACAGCCAGGGCAATGTCCTCGGGTTGATGCCTCACCCCGAGCGGGCCTGTGACTCGGCCACCGGTGGCGTCGATGGTCGGCGCCTGCTCGCCAGCCTGCTGGGTTGATCCGGATGCGGCGGCGTGAGCTGCTGCAATTGGCCGCCTCGGCGGCCTGTCTGACTTCGCTGGCCCGCGCTTCAGCGGCCGGGCAGCCTGGGCCACTGAAACCAGGGGCCCGGATCGCCGCCCTGGCCCCCGGGACCTGGTTGGAAAAAGGTGATCCGCTGCTGCACCGCTTGAAGGAGCGTTGCAGGGCAGAGGGTTGGCAGCTGCTCACGCCCCCGGAGCTGTGGGGGCAGTGGCGCTGGTTCTCCGCCACCGACCAGCAGCGCAGCGAAGCCCTGCGGCGGGCCTGGCTCGATCCCAGCATTGATGCGCTCTTCTGTGTGGGGGCCGGCTGGGGCAGCGCACGGGTCCTCGAGCAAGGCTGGCGGATTCCGCCGGGACCACGTTGGTGCGTTGGCTTCTCCGATTGCTCCGCCCTCCTGCTCGCTCAGCTGCAGGCCCAGAGCTCAGGAGGGATTCACGCATGGTTCGGGGGAGATGACAGCCAGTGGCAGCGCCTCGTGGCCCTGTTGCGGGGGCGATCGGTGGCTCCGCTCTCCGGGCAGGGAGTGCAGGGTGCTGCTGCTGCTGGACCACTGGTGGTCAGCAACTTGACCATTGCCACCAGCCTGATCGGGACCCCGTGGATGCCGTCCCTCAACGGTGCTGTCCTGGTGTTGGAGGACACGGGCGAGGCCCCCTACAGGATCGACCGGCAGCTGACCCAGTGGCGCACCTCTGGTCTGCTGACGCAGTTGGCAGGGATCGGCCTGGGGCGCTTCGGTTGGGCTGAGGACGATGTCCTGCCTGGGGATTTTTCGATGCGGGAGATCCTGCTGGAGCGGTTGCAACCGCTGGGATTGCCCGTGGTGTGCGATCTGCCCGTGGGCCACGGCCAACCCAATCAAGCCCTACCCCTCGGCCGGCAGGCTCGGCTGGACGGTCGTCGCGGCACCCTCGAGCTGTTGTGAGACCACAAAAAAAGGGGGCTTGAAGCCCCCTGCTGGTCAGGTCGATTGACTCCTGATCGGAGCCGGAGCTCAGTTCACCGCAGCGAAGAACTCCTTGCTCTTGACGGGGTCGGGGTTCATGGTCTTCTCGCCGGGGGTCCAGTTGGCGGGGCAGACCTCGTCGGGGTGGTTGCGGATGTGCTGGAAAGCCTGCAGGAGACGCAGGGTTTCATCAACACTGCGGCCCACGGGCAGGTTGTTGATGGTGCTCTGCATGATCACTCCATCGGGATCGATGATGAACAGACCGCGCAGGGCCACGCCAGCGTCCTCGTCGAGCACTTCGTAGGCGCGGGCGATGTCCTTCTTCAGGTCAGCCACCAGGGGGTAGGCGATGTCGCCCAGACCACCGTTCTTGCGGTCGGTCTGCACCCAGGCGAGGTGGGAGAACTGGCTGTCCACGGAAACGCCGAGGACTTCGCAGTTGCGGCTGGAGAAATCGCTGTAGCGATCGGAGAAGGCGGTGATCTCCGTCGGGCAGACGAAGGTGAAGTCGAGGGGGTAGAAGAAGAGGACCACGTACTTGCCGCGGTACGAGGAGAGGGTCACCTCCTTGAATTCCTGATCCACCACGGCGGTGGCGGTGAAATCGGGAGCCTGCAGACCGACGAGCCTGGACATGGCAGCAGTTCAGATGAGTATGGGTTGGTCGCGACGCCTGGGACCGGCCAACACGTAA
>JAURGL010000106.1 GCA_030833825.1 Vulcanococcus sp. SFB_649D_100_25
TCGGCCCTCTGTGCTGCCCGATCAGGAGACGCCTCGTGGATCTCAGTCAGTGGTCCCGCGTGCACCCTTTCCTGTGGCACCACCAGCCCCGCCCGGCGGGAGGAGGGCTGGTGGTGGCCCATGCCGACCACAGGACGCTGGCCGCCATGGATGAGTGCGTCGGCGAAGAGGCCTCAGCCCTGGCGGACCTGAGCGGCGTTGTGACCCCGGTTCACCTCCTCCCTGATGCCCATCCCGGTTTCGGCATTCCCCATGGTTCTGTTGTCGGCTTTGCCCCGGCTGAGGCCAAGTTGCTCCTGAACGGGACCGGGGCGTTCGACCATGCCTTCGGCCTTCGCGCGTTGATCAGCCCTCTGCACCAGGGCGATGTGGCCCCTGTCCTTGCGCAGTTGGAGGCGGCCCTGCAGGCGGTCCTGGTCGCACCCCCTGGCTGTGAGCCATCCGACGCGATGTTCGTAGCTGGGGCCCATTGGGCCGTGGAGCAGGGCTGGGGGTACCTCGAGGATCTTGCGGTCTGCGAAGACCAGGGTCTGATTGCTGGCTGTGATCCCGACACCATCCAATCCGACATCCAGAGGCGCTGGCTTGAGGCACTCCGGCGACCAGGGCTTGGAAACCACCAGCTTGAGATCCATGCGGTGGATCATCTGCTGGATCANGACAGCGCCATGGCGTTTGGGTTGGATCTTGGGCAGCTGTTGGTCTTGATCCATGCCGGTTCTGCCGGCTTGGGTCCTCGGTTGGCCGGAGCGTCGCTTCCCCTTGGAGGGCAGCTCAGTTGGCTTCCCCTTCGGAGCGAAGCGGGCCAGATTGCCCTTGGGTGTCAGCGGATCGCCCTGAACGCTGCCGCGGCTTTCCGGCAGGTGTTGACCCACCAGGTCCGCGAGCAGTTCTCCCGTTTCTGGCCTGAGCGGGATCTCACGGTCCTCTGCGATTTCCCCCACAACAGTTTCCGGCGTGAGGCCCATTGGCTCGGCCATGACAGCGTCGAGCTCTGGGTGCAACGCTGCGGCAGCGTGCGGGCCTTCGGGCCCAGCCACGGCGAGCACCCCGAGGCGTTCCGCAACCTCGGCACCCCCGTGATCCTTGCTGGAGCGTTTGGTGGGACCACGGAATTGGTGTGCGGCGTCGACGCCGCTGAACAGCTAGCCCTCTCCTCAACCATCTGCGGCATGGGGACCGCTGAGGTGGCTGAACACGCCGGACTCTGCCGGCGTGTCGCCCGCCTTCGCCCACTCCTCTCGATCCAGGGCTGAGCTCAGATCAACGGAGCAGCGCGCATCCGTGTGCGACGTGCGCTCTCCTCGAGATCGCAGGGTTGGTAACTACCGCAGCTCTGATTCCGGGTGGTGTAGGGCCACAGACCCATGGGTAGTTCCATTTCCGAGATCGAATGGTTGTTGCCATAGCCGGAGAAGGCGAGGGCTGCTCCGCTGATCTCCACCGCTTCCAGGCTGAAGTGTCTGGGGGCGTGGCAGGTGCACGGTGCTACGGCACCGAGATTGGTGTTCTCCAGACCGTTTGCTTGGTCCCAGTGGATGCAGTTTTGGCAGTGCTTGGTGTTCATCGCGGGATCCGCTATCCCCTTCAGCCAAGGCATCACTGGGGCCACGGAACTGCCCCTGCAGCAGATCCCCCGTCACACTCACGCATTCTTCTGGCGCCCTTCAATCGGCGCAGATCCACTCCTGGGCAGCCAGCAGGTCGTCACTGCTGAAGGTCCGCGTATCAGCCCCGACGAATTGGGCAATCAGGCGTTGGGCGAGCTGTTGCCACGGCTTGGCATAGACAACGGCCACCCGCACCGGCCGGTGGCGATAGTCCCGGATCAGGGCCAGGTGTTGCCTCAGGGCCTGGAGGCCCCGCCATCCCTCGAATTGGCGCAAATCGAGCAGCACCCTGGGCTGCTCCACGTGACTGAACAGGTTCGCCAGATCGTCGTTGATCCGCGCGTAGGCCTGCCGGTCCACCTGACCGATCAGGCCGACGGTTAACACCTCCCCCTGCAACTCCAGGTGGATGGTCCCCAGATCTTCGCTGAGCCAACGGCGAGCGCTGTCTGTTTCAGAGCTTGTGAACAGCTTCAGCGGACAGGGCATCAGCATCGCCAGCGCCCGCATCCCATGGTGGAGCCAGCCTGGATCGGCCACGACAGCCATCCGTTCAAAGCCATCCCAATGGCGTAGGCCGAGGTTGGCATCGTCCCAGGCCGCCTCGAGGCTGAACCCCTCAAGACTGGGCTCAAACACCACCAGGCATTTGATCTGGTCGAACTCCGCGATGGCCTGCTCCACCGCCGGCACGACCAGCTGCTGCATGTCATCCCCGCTGATCTGCCCGCGGCAGCTGAAACCCACCGTCCCGGCGGGCAGGTCATGGATCAATTCGATCATCGTGGGATTGCTGCAGGCTGGCCAAACCGTATGGATCCCCGGATCCCCGCGTCCGTTGATCCTTCGCTTCGCAGCAGTGCTGCTGCAGCCCATCTCCGCACTTCAGCTGTTGGCGTCGGTTCTGCATCGTCAACCCTCCGCTCGCCGTTGCTGAGGTGGCTGACCAAGCAGGTGCAGCGTCCTCAGGAGCAAGCTGCCTCAGTGGCGCCGCATTGATGCCCTGATGCCATCACAAGCCGATTGGGGGAAGCACCATCGCCCCAGCGCTGCGCCGATCCGCCTCGATGTCCTCCTGCAATGGCACCTTTCATCTCGAATCGCCGGCCTTCCGTGATGGCGAGCTGATTCCGGTGATCCATACCGGTGAAGGCCTCAACCTCTCTCCGCCGCTGCGCTGGAGCGGTGCCCCGGCTGGTACCGCCAGCTTTGCCCTGATCCTGGAGGACCCGGATGCCCCAACGGGCACATGGGTGCATTGGGTCCTGTTCAACATCCCAGCGGCGATCAAAGCTCTACCCGCTGGACTGCAGCGCTCCCCTGACCTTGCCAATGGGGCCCGTCACGGGAGCTGTTGGGGTGTGGATCGCTTCGAGCGCGTCGGCTTCCACGGTCCGATGCCACCTCCAGGACGAGCCCATCGCTACCGCTTTGAACTAATTGCTCTCGATCGGCTCCTTCCCCTGGAACCCGGTTGCACGGTGCACCAGCTGCGGCAGGCCATGGGGGGCCATGAACTGGCCCGAACAGAGCTGATGGGCTTCTTCAGCCAGCTGCCATGAGTCAAGTGTTTCCGCCCACTGCATCTCCTCAGGGACTGAGCCAGAGTGATGCACTCTGCGTCATAGTGAAGCCAGCTCCCAATTTCTTGCGGCCCCTGTCCGTGCTTGCGAGTGAAACAACGCAAACAGCTATCGATGGTGCTGCCAGAGGCTCTGTTGGCATCGATAAAGCAGCGAGCATCGGATCTGGGCCTCAGCACGACGGCCTACATCACGCAGTTGGTGCGTCGGGATCTCGGTCTGCCTGATGTTGCCGGTGGCGTCATTCAGGAGCGACTGATGGATCTTGAACAGCGCGTCAGCAATCTCGAAGGGCCTGGGCCGCAGGCGGGTCTATAACGGATGTAGATGATCGGTGGGCTGCATGGCTGCCTTAGTCCCCCAACAAAGTCCTGGGTCCTCCGCATCAATCCCGACAGAGCGCCGCGCCGCGAGGGTTTGCATCAACCTCCGCGAGGACACCCACGACGACCTCCGCGCCATCGCCCTGGAGGAAGGCCGCAGCTTGAGCAACCTCTGCGCCCATCTCCTGGAGCAGATGCTCGAGCAACTCAAGGGCTCGCGCTGAATTCAGGGGTGCTCCGGCTGCAGAGCCGCTGCAAGATCGCGTTGGAGCCCGACACCAGCCCTGGTCTGGCTTTGCTTCAGGCATTGACGCAGATCAGTCATGACCACACGCATCCAATGGGGTTGGACCGAGGGCGCCGAGCGCTGGAATGGTCGTCTGGCCATGCTCGGCTTCGTGATTGCCTTGGCCACCGAATTGCTCACCGGCCAAGGGGTGATTCATCAGATCAGCGCCCTGATCCCCCACCGTTAAGCACTCGAGCTGCATCGATGCAGCCCAAGGCGCGATAACCCCGCCATGTCATCCACTCTGAAATCGCCCCTTCTCGAGGACGTCTCCCATGGACGAAGGCAATTGGGAAATCGGCTTTAACGGCAGCACCATCGATGATCTCCTCAGTGGTGACCAGGCCAGTCAGACCCTGTGGTTCCTGGCGGGTTACCTGAAGGGCATCTCCGATAGCAATGAGATCCACGGCGACGAACGGCGGATGGTGATCGAACCCGACGGCGATGGCAGCTGGACGTTGCGCTCATCCGCGTTGGATCCCAGCGACCGCGATCTCTGATTCGCCCAATCCCAGCAGCGATCCACCGGCAGATCAGCTGCTCTCGGTACCTGCACCCCCTTGGCCGCCGCAAAGTCGCAAGCCCCCCATTCCTGAGCTATGGCAGCAATCCCCACCACCACCAATTGCTATGCGGAGCGCATCGCCACGCTTCAGGACCGCTTGAAACTGCTGCTGGCGAAGTCAGACGCCCGCCAGTCATCGCCGGACGACCTCGAATTGCTCGAACAGGAGATCCAACCGGTTTACGCGGCGATCTGGGCGATGTATGCCGAGGTTGAGGAGGACGACGGCTGAACGTGCATGGGTCTACACGCATCGCCCTGGCACGCGAAAAGTCCCGAGGCGATCTGGGCGCAACTGGAGAGTGCTGCTGGCGGACTCAGCAGTGCTGAAGCGGTGTTGCGCCTGAAGCGATTTGGGCCCAATGCACTCCCCCAGCCCCCATCACCGCGACTGCTGCCGGCCTTGCTGCGGCAGCTGCAGAGCCCCCTGATCGCCGTCCTGCTGCTGGCTGGTGCGATCTCCGCCCTGGTGGGCGACATCAAGGACGCCGGATTCATTGCCGCAGTCCTGGTCCTGAACACCCTCGTCGGTGGCCTGCAGGACTGGCGGGCCGAGCGCCGCAGCCACGCCTTGCGGCAGTTGCTCAAGGTGCGGGCACTGGTGCTGCGCGATGGCGAGGCGCTCGAGCGCGATGCCGAGGAGCTCGTGCCGGGTGATGCGGTCTGGCTTGAAAGTGGCCAGGTGGTCCCAGCCGATTTGCGTCTGGTGCGCAGCACCAACCTGGAGCTCGATGAATCGCTCCTCAGCGGGGAATCTCTGGCGGTGCACAAGCACGCCGAGGCCCATCTGGAGCCAGACATAGCCCTGGCCGATCGCTCCACCATGGCCCACGCCGGCACCACGGTGGTTCGGGGACGCGGCCTGGGGACGGTTGTTGCGACGGGTTCGGCAACGGAGGTGGGTCAGGTTGCCCATGACCTGCAGACCATCCCCCCTGGTCGACCGCCGCTGCTGGTGCGGATGGATCGCTTCAGCCGGAGCATCGGCCTGCTGGTGGCCGCCGCTGCGCTACTCGTGGGTTGGCTGGCCATGGCCCGCGGCGGCATCACTCTGTTGGAGGCCCTGCTCTTTGCGGTGGCCCTGGCGGTCTCAGCCATCCCCGAGGGACTGCCGGTCGCCCTGACGGTGGCCCTGGCGGTGGCCAGCCATCGGATGGCCCAGCGTCAGGTGATCGTGCGGCGCCTGCCGGCGGTGGAGGGCCTGGGCAGCTGCACCCTGATCGCCAGTGACAAGACGGGGACACTCACCCGCAACGAACTGCGGGTCAGCGCGCTGCAGGTGCAGGCGGGGGTCCCGATCAGGTTCGATTCACAGGCGGAGCTCCCAGGCGACCTGAAGCGCGAGCTGCAGGCCCTGGCCCGGGTTGCCGTGCTCTGCAACGAGGGGGACGCCTACCACCGCAGGGGGGATCCCACCGACCTGGCGTTGTTGGATTTCGGAGCTCACCTGGGCTGGAGCCGCCCCACTGCCCTGCTGGCGGAACCGGAGTGCAACGCGATTCCGTTCGAGCCGGAGCACCGCTATGCCGCCAGTTACCACCGGCAGGCTGACCACAGCA
>JAURGL010000107.1 GCA_030833825.1 Vulcanococcus sp. SFB_649D_100_25
CTCAAAGAGCAGGAGCAAAGCAGTGAGGGGAGCGCGGGCACTTCCCGCCAACACCGCCGCCATGCCAACCATCGCGTAGGCCGGGGGCTCCGCAATCGGCAGCTGCAAGCCCCCATCCCCAAGCACCTGGCCGTAGAGATTGCCGAGCACCGCTCCGGCGAAGAGGGAGGGGGCAAAGCCTCCCCCGACAAACCCCGTGGCACTGCTGAGGGCAGTGGCCAGCAATTTCACCAGCAGCAACCCCAGCAGGGTGAGCAGGGCAATGCCGCCACCACTGCCAAGCAGGGCCTCGATCGTGTCGTATCCCACCCCCAGCACCTGGGGAAAGGCGAGGGCCATCAGGCCCACCGACAATCCGCCAACACAGGGGAGAAGCCAGTCGGGCAGGACCTTGAGAATCCCCTGTACCGGCGCACTGCGGCCAGCCGCCAACAGCCGCACCAAGGCGAGGGACACCAGGCTGGCCAGGACCCCAAGCCCCAGATAGAGGGGCAGCTCGAGGGGGGAGCGCACCTCGTAGGCCGGCAGGCGAAAGATGGGATCGCTGCCCAGACAAAGCTGGGTGACCAGGGCGGAGGCAACGGCAGCCACCAGGACCGCACGAATGCTGGGGCGGCCCGGGATGGTGCTGTAGCTGCCTTCAAAGGCAAAGAACACCCCGGCGATCGGGGCCTTGAAACCCGCCGCCAGACCCGCGGCCACCCCGGCCGCCACCAAGGCCTTCTGGGACTCGGGAGGCAAGCCACCGCGGCTCCCCACCCAGAGCCCGATATTTCCGCCGCTCTCGACACTGGGGCCTTCGGGCCCGAGGGAGGCTCCACTGCCCAGGCTCAGGGAGGCGGAGAGCAAGCGTTGGAAGGGGAGCTTGGGAGCTGCCTGCACGGCTCCATCGGCCATCGCCATCAGGCTCGGCAATCCAGGTCCGAGATCCTTGGACCAGAGCCGCAACAGCCCCACGGCCAGTCCCCCGAGGGCGGGCATCAACACCACCGGCCAGGAGGCAAGCCAGAGGGGCAGACCCCCACTGGGGATTGGGCTTGGATCAGGCGGCAGCGGCGGCGGGGGCAGAAAGCCCAGACCCCCCAAGCCGATCTGCAGCAGGGCCCTCAGGGGCGTCCCGCTATCCACCGGCAGGGGATCGATGGGCACAGGCAGGGGGTCCGGCTGACCCGACCCGACCAGAGCCATCGCCCAGGAGACCACAGGACCAAACAGTCCGTTGTTGATCAGCCCCAGCAGCTCATGAAACGCGACGACCGCCAGGCCGGTGAGGGTGCCCACCAGGGCAGCCCAGGCCAGGAGGCTCCACTGAAAGGGAAGCGCACGAACGTCTCCGGCCTCAGGCCGGTCCGCCTCAGTGGAGAGAGAGTCAGGCCTCGGGCCGAACGCTGGCAAAGATCTCCTCCAGGATTGCTCCTGCTCCCTGCTCCTTCAGTTTGTGGGCCAACTCAATTCCGAGGGCCTCGGGGTTGGTCTGGTCACCGCTGACCTCATCGCGGATCAAGCGGAGGCCATCGAGGCTGGCCACCATGCCGGTGAGCACAAGGGTGTCGCCATCAAAGCGGGTATTGACCCCGATCGGAACCTGGCAACCACCCTCCAGTTCCCGCAGGAAGGCCCGCTCCGCCAGGCAACGCCGCGCCGTGGGGAGGTGCTCCAGCACCTTGATCTGCTCGAGCACCGCTTCATCACCCTCGCGGCATTCAATCCCGAGGGCACCCTGACCGACGGCATGGAGAGAAATCGAGGGATCGATCAGCTCATGAATGCGGTCGCCCAGACCAAGGCGTCCCAGGCCAGCGGCCGCGAGGATCAGGCAGTCGAACTCACCGGAGTCCAGCTTCTCGAGGCGGGTGATCACATTGCCCCGCACATCTTTGAAGGTGAGGTGGGGGAAATGGTGACGCAGTTGGGCAAGACGCCGCAGAGAGCTGGTGCCAACCACGGCTCCCTCGGGAAGGGTGGCGAGGGTCTTGTCCTTGTGCTTCTCATGCACGACCAGGGCATCGGCGGGATCTTCCCGCTCCGTGATGCACCCGAGCATCAGCCCCTCAGGGAGGTTGGTGGGCAGATCCTTGAGGCTATGAACCGCGATGTCGGCCCGATCCACCAACATCTGAGCCTCCAGCTCCTTGGTGAAGAGTCCCTTGTCGCCGATCTTGGCCAGGGCCACATCGAGGATCTTGTCACCCTGGGTGGCCATCGCCTCGATGGTGATCTCCAGACCCTCGTGGGCCTTGGCCAGTTCATCGCGCACCCAGTGGGTCTGCACCATGGCCAGCTGGCTGCGGCGGGAGGCAATGCGCAGTTGGGAACCGGCCATCGGAAAGCATTGAGGCAGCTCAGGCCGCCGAAGTACAGCGGCCAAGCCTAGGGATCGGCGGTGCCGTTCCTGGCGATGCCCTCGAAAGTCTTGATCTGGTGTCAGGCGAACAGCCTCAGGGGCAGGGGCCCCCAGGTGTCCTCGACCGATGGATCAACGGGGTTATGCCCGGTGATCAAGATCCCCTCACCCAAGCCGCCTTCGCGGCGCACCAAGAAGCGGCCGTTGTTCTGATTGCCCTTGAGGAACACGGGCCCCTCGATGTTGGAGAGGTCCTCTCCAGACGGATCCAGCACCAGGGCCTCCCAGCCCAGGCCCTGCTCCAGGGAGCGAAGAGCTGCCACGGCTTCCTCTGCGGAAGGGGCCATCACCCCAACGGTGAACCACTCGCTGCTGACAATGGCAGCGATCAGCTCCTGCTTCAACTGCGAACAGTCCTGAGGCGAGGCCGAAGGAGCCGAGCGCAGACCACGCAGTGAAGCCAGCGTCACGGAGGAATCAGCCATGGAAGAGGGCGCTTAAGGCAGGGACGAGGACCGGTGGTGCCGCTTCCAGACGGTGAAACCGGCCAGACAGAAGCTGAGCCACACATAACCGATGGCGGCTCCGGCGAGCAGATCGGTAGGCCAGTGGGCACGACTGACGAGCGTGCTCAACCAAACCAGAGAGACCCAGAGGCTGGACACCACAAACATCGGCTTGCGCAGACGGGGGTAATGGGCCGCCAGGAGGGTGCAGCTGAGGAAATAGAACACCAATGAACCAGCTGTATGACCGCTGGGGAAACTGAACCCACTGGGCTCAAGCAGACTCAGTTCTGGACGTGGGCGAGCAAACCAGGGCTTGAACAATCGATCAACGAGCAGAACGATGCCCCCGGTGCCGATCACTAGGCAGATGAGCTCAGGCCAGAACCGCTTGCGTGCCAAGAAGCAGAGCACCGCCAGCACCAAAACGGCAGAAACCTGCGCCCCACTGACTTGATAGACCCCATGCAGCAACTGGCCCAAGGGCTCTGGGATGTGGGCATTCAGTTGGTCCAGCAGAACGTCGTCAAATGACCCCTTGCCGAGGCGGGCCAAGCGGGGGCCGATGAGCACCAGAAGCAGCGCGCTGACCAGCGCAATGCCTGCGCGATTCGGCCCAAGAGCCCTCAGCCAGTCGCGCAACAGATGCCCCATAACCGTCAGGAACGAGCCTCCAGCTGCTGAAGGGTGGTCCGCGGTAAGCGGATCAAACGATGGGCATCAGAGCGCCCAAGCAGCGCAGCATCGCCCGGACGCACTCCGAACTCCAAGAGCTCCGCGTCGGATGCCAGTAGCAGAACCGTAGGGGCCGGATCAGCCCCCAGCTGTTCCAGCGCGTCCCTGGGGTCGTACACGAACAACACGGGCCTGCCGCTGTAAAAAACGACGCTGTAGCGCTTATAGCCAGCCACCAGGAGGGGTTCACCAGGCTGGGCAGATGCTGCCGCCTGTCTGGCCAGAGCACGGATCGGCAGGAGACGCTCCCGATCCATCAACGGGACCAACCCTGGAACCACCAGGGCAAGCACAGCGGCAAACCCCAGACCATTGGGGACCCACAGCCAAGGCAGCGCCGCCGGTCCCCTGCGCAGCAGAACAACCAGAGCGATGACGGTGAGTGCAAGCGGGAGAGCCAGCAACCAGGGCAAACCTGAGCTGGCGACTGCACGGGCGAAGCCGGGGTAGGAGGGATCCTGCTCAATCCAATTCGGGGCGAGAACCGCGGCGATGGCCATCAGGCCAAGCAGCACAGCGTTGAACCAACCGCTCAGGCGCCACAAGGGGTGTCGAGCGGAAGCAAGCTCTTCTTGGGGATGACTGAGGGGGGCAAAGAGCAATCCCACCAATAGTGCGGCGCCAGGGAGAGCCGGGAGGATGTAGCCCGGCAATTTGGTGGCGGCCGAGGAGAAAAAGGCCACGATCAAGACCAGCCAGACCAGGGCGAAAAGAGGAACGGCCTCTGCTTCCGAAACCGATCGCCAAACACTCAGCCGCCAGAACCGCAGTCGAACGAGCGCGACCGGGAGGTAGAGGGACCAGGGCAACAGCAACAGCACCACCCAGGGCAGATAGAACCAAGGCGGCCCAGGGTGGGAATAGAGGACTGACGTGAAGCGCTCCAGGTTGCTGAAACCGATGAAGCGCGCCAGGAACGTGAAGCCATTGGCGCGTGTGGCCAGCACATACCAAGGAAGAGTCACCCCAAGAAACAGGGCCAGCAGCGGAAACCAGGGCGTCTGACGCACCTCCGACCAGAGCTGACCGCGGAGCAGCAGGAAGACGATGATCACCAACCCGGGCAGCAGCAAACCAACCGGGCCCTTCGCGAGCACGGCCACACCGCAGAACAGCGCCAGGGCACCGTGGCCAAGGCGGCGCAGGCCCAGGTCATCACGGCGCCAGTAGGCCAAGGCAAATCCCAGCAAGGCCATGGCCATGGCACTGGCCAGAAACATGTCGGTGACCGAAGAGTGGGCCCAGCCAATCCAGCCAGGGCTCAGGGCCAAAATCCCCCCAGCAAGGGCAGCTCGTCCCACCCTCTGGCTGGGCCGTTCCTGGGGTGCCCCGAGGGCAAGCACCAGGCCGTAGGTCGCCAGGACAGAGGCGCTCGCGGCCAGAGCCGCCGGGAGGCGAGCAGCCCATTCACTGATGCCGAACCAACGGAAGCTGAGGCCCACCATCCAGTAGCCCCAGACGGGGTAATCAAAGAACCTCTCTCCGTTCCAACGCGGTGTCACCCAGTCGCCGCTGAGGAGCATCTGCCGCGGCACTTCCACGAACAGGCCCTCGGTTTTATCCATCAGGCCAAGACCACCGAGCTGCAGAAAAAAGGCGAGCCCGCAGAGGGCCAGCAAGGCAGTGGCAGCGAACAGGGACGCCCGGGGAAGGCCCTGATCCAGCCAACGGCACAGACGCTGCATGCTTCTAGTTGGGGGTGTTCCAGACAAAACGACTGCTGGCGGCGTAGTTCCAGACAAAGACCACCAGAATTCCGGCCAGCTGTGCCCAAACGGCGTTAGGGGCCACCAGGCTGTAATAAGCGGAGGCAAGGCCCACGTTGGCCATCACTGGGAGCGATGCCACCAGCAGAAACTTCAGCAGACCGCGCAGAAGCTGAATGCCCTTGAGCCGTGCAAAACGGAAGGTGAGGGCGTTGTTAATCAGATAGTTCGAACTCGCTGCAGTGATCACCCCCACCGGCAGAGCTTGTTCAAAGCCAACCTGTCCCAGCCCCATCAGCACTTGCGTCACGAGCAGTTGCACGGCAACCCCGCTCACGCCCACCAGGCCAAAACTGATGGCCCGCCGCGGCAACAGACGAAAGCTGAGGGCGTGCAGGATCGAAATGAGAAAGTCCCAAAAAATGGCGAGATCCAACTTGGAGCTGCCATAGGTCCGGGGCTGGAAGGTCAGCGGCACTTCCGCAACCTCCAAGCGGCCGCGACTGACCGCAAGCAGCTCATAGAGGAACTTGAATCCGTTGACATCCACCCCGCGGATCACCGGCAGCAGGGGCTCCAGCCGCAGGGCGAAAAAGCCGCTCATG
>JAURGL010000108.1 GCA_030833825.1 Vulcanococcus sp. SFB_649D_100_25
CGGGTCGTCATCGCCATGCGCGATCCAGACCCCCGGGTAGCGGGAGGTGGAATCGCCCAACTGGAATCCGCTGGGCTGGAGGTGATCAGCGGGATCTGCGAAGCGGAGGCCCAGGCCCTCAACCGCAGCTTCATCCACCGGGTGCGCACCGGTCGTCCCTTGGGGATTCTCAAGTGGGCGATGAGCCTGGATGGACGCACGGCCCTGCCCAATGGCTCCAGCCAGTGGATCTCCGGCCCCCCGGCGCGCGCCTGGGTTCATCAGCTCCGGGCCCAATGCGATGCCGTGATCGTGGGGGGCGGCACCGTCCGGACGGACAATCCCCTGCTCACCAGCCGGGGCCAACGCAACCCGGAGCCGCTGCGGGTGGTCCTCAGCCGGCTGCTAGATCTCCCAGAAGGGTCCCAGCTCTGGGACCAGAACCCCGCTACCACCTTGGTCCTGCACAGCAGCGCCGCCCCGCTCTCGAACCAACAGCAGCTCGAGGCCCGCGGAATTGAGCACCTGAGCCTGGATGACTGCACGCCCCGAGGTGCCCTGGAGGTGCTGGCCAAACGGGGCTGCAACCAGGTCCTCTGGGAGTGCGGCCCTGAGCTGGCAGCGCCCGCACTGAGACAGGGATGTGTGCAGCAGGTGGCCGCTGTGATCGCCCCAAAACTGCTGGGGGGCCTCGCCGCCCGCACACCCCTTGGGGATCTGGGATTGGTTGATGTCAACCAAGCAGAGCCATGGTCAGCCAATCAGCTCCGAACACTCGGCGATGACTGGCTGATTCAACTCAACCCTGATCCTCTGAATCCACAAGGGATTCATTGATCTCCTCCTCTACATCCTGAACGGTGTAGCGGCTGATCAGCAGACCCATCACCAGGGCCAGATAGACAGTCCCGGTGATCGCCACCATCACACTGACCATTTGACTTTGCGGGGTGACGGGGTGGATGTCTCCGTATCCCGTTGTGGTCAGGGTGATGAAGGCGAAATAGTTGAGCTGAACGAAGTCAATCGACCACACCTTTGCTGTCGGAGGCGGGACTGTTCCATGCCATTGCAGGACTGAATCCTGAACGGAATGGGTGCTGGCAAAACTGCCTGGTGCCACGGTTTCCAGCACGCTGAACAGCAGCCCTGCGGCCAGACCGAGTAGCAGGTAACCCGCCAGAGCACCGGTCAACACGTCGCGGTTGATGGTGCGCTCTTTGGCGAGGTTGGCGATCAGCCTCTGGCAGCTCCAGGCCACAAGCGCCGTCCAGAGGAAGAGCAACGGCAAACCAGCCTGACCCGCCGCCGCACTGTTGAAGTACCAAACCAAAGACGCCGCAAAGGTCACCAGGGTGATCAGCTGATAGAGGCGCGTGCGCAGCAACGACCAGCGCAACCCCGACAGACTGCCCCCCAGGCTCGTGAAGAGCACCAAGGGCATCGCCAGGTAGCCCGCGGCCGAAAGCTGCCGCAGCCCCCTCGGCAGCATCAAACACATCAACACCAACAAACAGTTCAGCAACAGAAGGCGGTAGCCCCGATGGCGACGGTTCTGTCGCAGCAGGCTGCTCTCCATCAGGCCTGAAGCAGTGCCCCAGTCTGGCGATCAACCAAACAACGGCAACTGATCCACATCGCTTTGCTTGCTGGTCTTCTGCCCCCCTTCGGCGAGCCAACCCTCGGGCGACCACCCGTGCATCAACGGCTGCAGGGCCCGCAGCCCAGGGCCATCCAGTGGCTCCATCCAGGCCTGCTCCAAACCCTCCGGGACGATCACCGGCATCCGGTCATGGAGGGGAGCCACCAGGGCATTGGGGGCCGTGGTGAGGACACAGCAACTCTCCACCTCACTGCCATCGGGGCCAATCCAGCGATCCCAAATCCCGGCCAACCAAAAGGGGAGACCATCGCGTCGCCCGACTCGGTGTCCTTTTTCAAAAAAGCCATCGGCTGGAAGCAGGCAGCGCCGATGCCTCCAGGGACCACGAAAACTGGCCTTCTCGGCCACGGTCTCCGCGCGGGCATTAAAGGGGCGCGCCCCCCCCAGGGGATCCTTACTCCACTCCGGCAGCAATCCCCAGAGCATCAGGGAAGAGCGGATCTGCCCGTGTTCCTGGCGCAGGGCCAACACCGGCTCCCCGGGGCGAATCAGAGGCCGCGGGGCGTAATGCTGCAGCAAACCCTCCGGCAGGGCCCCTCCCATCAAGGGCAACAACTGGTCGATCCGAGCGGTGAGGGAGTAGCGACCACACATGGCCTGAGGAGCTCCCGTTCGGTTCTCACCCCCACTGGGGCGTTTGGGCAACCCTAGTTTGGGGCCAACAAGCCCAAGACGAATGCCTATCCGCAAGGACGACACGCCTCCGAACCGGCGTATGGGCCTCGTCAATCTGCTGTTGATTGGCTTCGGCGTGCTCCTGCTTGTGAGCAGCTTCCTGCCCAACCAAGGCATGCAGCAGGTGCCACGGGTGCCCTACTCCCTGTTCGTCAGTCAGGTGGACGACGGCGATGTCCGGCGCGCCTACATCACCCAGGAACAGATCCGCTACGAGCTGAAGGAGGCCCCAGCCGAGGGCGCCCCCACCGTCCTGGCAACCACGCCGATCTTCGACATGGATCTGCCGAAGCGCCTGGAAGAGCACGGGGTTGAGTTCGCCGCAGCCCCCCCGCAGAAGCCCAGCTTCATCACCACGGCCCTCAGCTGGATCGTCCCCCCGCTGATCTTCATCCTGGTCCTGCAGTTCTTTGCCCGCCGCTCCATGGGCGGAGCGCAGGGGGCCCTGAGCTTCACCAAGAGCAAAGCCAAGGTGTATGTCCCCGATGAGGAATCACGGGTCACCTTCGCCGATGTGGCTGGCGTGGATGAGGCCAAGCAGGAGCTGACCGAGATCGTCGATTTCCTGAAGTCCTCTGAGCGCTACACCGCCATCGGTGCCCGCATCCCCAAGGGGGTTCTCCTGGTGGGCCCCCCTGGCACCGGCAAGACCCTCCTCTCGAAGGCCGTGGCCGGCGAAGCGGGTGTTCCCTTCTTCATCATTTCGGGCTCCGAGTTTGTGGAGCTGTTCGTGGGGGCCGGCGCCGCCCGCGTCCGCGACCTGTTCGAAGAAGCCAAGAAAAAGGCCCCTTGCATCATCTTCATCGACGAACTGGATGCCATCGGCAAGAGCCGGTCGGGCTCAATGGGCGTGGTCGGAGGCAACGACGAACGGGAGCAGACCCTCAACCAGCTCCTCACCGAGATGGATGGCTTCGCCACCAAGGACAAGCCAGTGATCGTCCTGGCCGCCACCAACCAGCCTGAGACCCTGGATGCGGCCCTGCTGCGCCCCGGTCGCTTCGATCGCCAGGTCCTGGTGGATCGCCCCGACCTCTCCGGGCGCAAGACCATCCTCGACATCTATGCCCGCAAGGTGAAGCTTGCCCCTGGCGTCGATCTCGACAAGATCGCCCAAGCCACCAGCGGCTTTGCCGGCGCGGATCTGGCCAACCTGGTGAATGAAGGCGCCCTGTTGGCGGCCCGGGCCATGCGGACCACCGTCGAGCAAGGCGACCTCAACGAGGCAATCGAACGCGTGGTGGCCGGCCTTGAGAAAAAGAGCCGGGTGCTGCAGCCCGATGAGAAGAAGGTCGTGGCCTACCACGAAGTGGGGCACGCGATTGTTGGCCACCTGATGCCCGGTGGCAGCAAGGTCGCCAAGATCTCGATCGTGCCCCGCGGCATGGCCGCCCTTGGCTACACCCTGCAGCTGCCCACCGAGGAGCGCTTCCTCAATTCCAAGGAAGACCTCGAAGGTCAGATCGCCACCCTGCTGGGGGGCCGCAGCGCCGAAGAGATCGTCTTTGGTGAAGTCACCACCGGGGCCGCCAACGACCTGCAGCGCGCCACTGACATCGCCGAGCAGATGGTGGGGACCTATGGGATGAGCGATGTCCTGGGCCCGCTGGCCTACGACAAACAAGGCGGCAGCCGCTTCCTCGGCGGCGCCAACAACCCCCGCCGGGTGGTGAGTGATGCCACGGCCCAGGCCATCGACAAGGAGGTGCGCACCCTGGTCGACAACGCCCACGACAAAGCTCTGGCCATCTTGCGCCACAACCGTGAGCTGCTGGAGAGCATCTCCCAGCAGATCCTCGAGAAGGAAGTGATCGAGGGCGATGACCTCAAGGACCTCCTCTCCAGCAGCGTCATGCCCGAGGACGCCCAGGCCATCGCCTGAGCCCCCAGGGGTTGACGGCGGGGCCCGTGATCCCGGATAAGGGTTCTTTGAAGACGGGCCCATGGCTGCCCTCAGCGGCTACCCCTCCCTCGCCGATCTGAGCGGACGCGACTTCCTCTCGTCGGCCGATGTGAGCGGGGAGCAGACCACCGCCCTGCTGGATCTGGCCGCTGACCTGAAGGCCGGCCGGATGAGCATCGACCTCAGTGGGAAGGTGCTGGGCCTGATCTTCAGCAAGGCCTCCACCCGCACCCGGGTGAGCTTCACCGTGGCGATGGCCCGCCTGGGGGGGCAAACCATCGACCTGAACCCCCAGGTATCCCAGGTGGGGCGCGGCGAACCGGTGGCGGACACAGCCAGGGTCCTGAGCCGCTATGTGGATGTCCTCTCGATCCGGACCTTTGCCCAAGAGGAGCTGGCGGAGTACGCGCACTGGGCCTCCATTCCGGTGGTGAATGCCCTCACCGATCTGGAGCACCCCTGCCAGGCCCTGGCGGACTACCTCACCCTCCAGGAAGCCTTCGGCGCGGTCGACGGCTTGACCCTCTCCTACGTGGGGGACGGCAACAACGTGGCCCACTCCCTGATGCTCTGCGGGGCCCTGCTGGGGGTGAATGTTCGGGTGGGCTGCCCCCAGGGCTACGCCCCATCGGAGGCGGTCCTGCAGCAGTCGCGGGCGCTTGCCGGGGATCGCTGCAGCATCGAAGTGGTCCATGAACCCGTGGCCGCCGTGCGCGGCGCCCATGCCCTCTACACGGACGTGTGGGCCTCGATGGGACAGGAAGAGGAAAAGGGCGAGCGGGAGCAGGCCTTCGCCGGCTGGTGCCTCAACGAGGATCTGGTGGCGGAGGCTGATCCACGGGCGATCGTGCTGCACTGCCTGCCGGCCTACAGGGGCCTGGAGATCAGCGCCGGCGCGATGGAAGGCAGCAGCAGCCGGATCTTTGATCAGGCCGAGAACCGCCTGCATGCGCAGCAGGCCCTCCTGGCGGCCCTCCTGAGCGAGAGCTGACTTGCCAAGGCAGCCGGCGAGCGGTACATATGTATTGACGAACATCTGCATTGCCGGTGCCCGCTGGATCGCCCGAGCCCCTCACCACCGCCCAGCAAGAGCTCTACGAATGGCTCTCTGACTACATCGGGGTGCATCGCCACAGCCCCTCGATTCGCCAAATGATGGAGGCGATGGGCCTGCGCTCTCCCGCCCCGATTCAGAGCCGCCTCCGCCACCTCCAGCAAAATATACTGAAGAGCTTACTACTTCGCCAACTGCGGCAGATGTAGCTTGTGCTGTTGTAATAATAGTAGTTGTTAGTCCAACACCCCCTGCACCTGCTACTGAAGTGCTTGGATTGTTTGCACCTGCTGCACC
>JAURGL010000109.1 GCA_030833825.1 Vulcanococcus sp. SFB_649D_100_25
GCCCCCCAGCCAGAGCTGGTAGTGATTGACCCCGTCTCCGACCAGTCCGAGTTCGGCCATGTAGGGGCGTGCGCAGCCATTGGGGCAGCCGGTCATGCGCACCAGGATCGATTTCTCAATCTCGAGGCGCCGCAACTGAGCATCAAGGCGATCGAGCACATTCGGCAGGATGCGCTCCGCCTCGGTGACCGCCAGACCGCAGAGGGGAAGAGCAGGGCAGGCGATGGCATGGCGGGCCAGGAGCTTCGGGGCTTCTGGGGTGGTGATGCCCAGTTCTGCGAGGGCATCCTTCACGCTGGCGCGCTGGGTGGTGCCGATGTTGCAGAGCAGGAGGTCCTGGTTCGGGGTGAGGCGCACCTCGAGCTGGTAGGTCTCAACGAGTTGCCTGAGACCCCGCTTGAGGTCCCCTGACAGGCGTCCGCAGAGCAGGGGTAAGCCGACGAACCACTTACCGGCACTGCAGCGGTGCCAGCCCAGGTAGTCCTCGAGCTTGACCTTGGGCTCCATCCGCATCCCCTTGATCGGATGGGCGAAGTACTTCGCCTTGAGCTCCTGTTTGAACCAGCCGATGCCCTGATCGTGGATCAGGTACTTCAGGCGGGCATGCCTTCGGGTGTTGCGGTCCCCGTAGTCCCTTTGCAGGGCCAGGATCGCCTGCACCAGATCAAAGACATGCTCTGCCTCCACATAGCCAAGGGGGTCAGCCGTGCGGGCGAAGGTTTCTTCCTTGTTGTGGGTGCGTCCCATGCCGCCGCCCACATAAACGTTGCAGCCCCTCAGCTCGCCATGGGCATCAGCGAAGGCCACCAGTCCGATGTCCTGGGTGAGCAGATCGACGGAGTTATCCCCAGGAACGGTGACGGCGCACTTGAACTTGCGGGGCAGATAGGTGGGGCCATAGAGGGGTTCAGTGGCGTCTCCACTGAACACACCGCCGTCGTTTTGGCGCTGGCGAGCTGATTTGACGGCCTTGGTGGGCTTGATCCGGTAACTCAGATCCCCATCCACCCAGAGGTCCAGGTAGGACCCCTCTGCAGCGCTTGGGCTGAGCAGATCAGCGATGTCGCTGGCCAACTGGCGCGCCGCTGGGTAAGCACCTTTTTCGAAGGGGGCTGCGGGAGCCATCACGTTGCGGTTGATGTCACCGCAGGCCGCCAGGGTCGAGCCCATCCCCCGAACGATGGTGCCGATCACCTCCCTGAGGTTCTCCTTGCGGATGCCATGCATCTGAAAGGCCTGGCGTGTTGTGGCGCGCAGGGTGCCGTTGCCCAGGCGGTCCGCCAGCTCATCCATGGCCAGATACAGGCCTGTGGGGATGCGCCCTGCGGGACTCCGCAGCCTGAGCATCATTTGCCAGTCCTTTTCCTGGCCCTTCTGACGGTTTTCGCGGTTGTCCTGTTGATAGCTGCCATGGAACTTCAACAGCTGGACAGCACCCTCGCTGAAGTGACGGAGATCGTTCTCCAGTTCTTCCGCCAGCGGGTCATGCAGATAGGCGCTGTCGGCCTTGAGCTGCTCGAATTTGCTGCGTTCTGCGCCTGTGGCGATGCAGGGGGAGAAGAGGCGGCCTTCCGCGGCATTGGCTTCTTCGAGCTGCCCTGCAGACACCGTCACAAGCTGTTCATGACAAGCATTGACCGTAGCGAAGCGTCGGCTTCTCTTGGTTTTTCGGCCATTTCAATAAGCTGGTCGGCTGCTGTGGCCCCGCTCCGTGTCGACCTTTCTGCTTGAGATCGGGACTGAGGAGCTGCCGGCTGATTTTGCCCGTCTCGCCCTGCCCCAGCTGGAGCAACTGGTCAGGCGGGATCTGGATGCTGCGCGTCTGAGCTACGGACAGATCCAGTGCACCAGCACCCCGCGGCGACTGGCGTTGTTGGTGGAGTCCCTGGCGGACTCCGCTCCCGATCTTGAGGAGGAACGCAAGGGCCCCCCGGCCTCCCAGGCCTTCAGCGATGGTGTCCCGACTCAGGCGGCGATCGGTTTCGCCAAGCGCTGCGGCATCGACCCCGCTGCACTGGACGTTCGGGAGACCGGCAAGGGCCCCTTCGTGTTTGCCCAGGTCGTGGTGCGGGGCCGCTCCGCCCAGGACCTGCTGGCCGAGGCCATCCCCCAGTGGATCGCCGCACTCCAGGGTCGTCGCTTCATGCGTTGGGGGGACGGGGACACTCGCTTCTCCAGGCCAGTGCGTTGGTTGGTTGCCATGTTGGGCAGCGAGTTGATCCCGGTGACCCTCTCCGGCAGCGATCCCCTGGTGCAGTCCTCCTCGAGGAGCCGCGGCCACAGGCTCCATGCCGGTGAGCTGTCCATCGCCGATGCCTCCAGCTACGCCAGCACGCTCGCCAAGGCCGGGGTGCAGGTGAACCGGAGCGAGAGGGCGGCCTTCATCCGCTCCTCCGTTGATGCGGCTGCAGCGGCTCTTGATGCCACACCGGATCTGCCCGATGAGCTGTTTGAGGAGCTCACCGATCTGGTGGAGTCTCCTCTGTTGATTGAGGGCAGCGTCGCGGATCACTACCTCGCTCTGCCCGCTGAGGTCCTCAGCACGGTGATGCGCGCCCATCAGCGCTACGTGCCCCTCTACCGCAAGGACGCCGCCGCTGATCCCCTCGCGCTTGATGCCCGCGGCAGCCTGCTGAACCGCTTTCTTTGTATCGGTAACGGTCTGCCTGAGGCCTCCGAGACGGTGCGGCGCGGCAACGAGCGGGTGCTGAAGGCGCGTCTGGCGGATGCGGAATTCTTCGTTCAAGCCGATCGCTCCGTTCCCAGCATTGACCGCCGCGATCAGTTGGCGCGGGTGACCTTTGCCGAGGGCTTGGGATCTCTGCTTGATCGCGTGGAGCGATTGGAGTGGTTCACCGACGTGCTGGCTGCTCAGCTGGAGCTCTCCAGCGAGACCGCCAGCCACGCCCGCCGGGCATCCCACCTCTGTAAACACGACCTCGTCAGCCAGATGGTGGGCGAATTCCCCGAACTCCAGGGGGTCATGGGCGGCAAGTATCTGCTGGCCGAAGGAGAGCCCAGGGCCGTGGCCCTGGCGGTGCTGGAGCACTACCAGCCCAAAGGGGCCGGCGATGCCCTGCCCGCGTCCGATCCGGGGGCCGTGGTGGCCCTTGCCGAGCGTTTTGAGTTGCTGCTCAGCATTTACGCCAAGGGAGAACGGCCCCCCGGTTCTTCCGATCCCTATGCCCTGCGCCGGGCTGGCAACGGCATCCTGCAGATCCTCTGGGACAAGGGCTGGGCGTTGGATCTCAACGCCCTTCTCAGCCGTGCCACCAGCCACTGGGCTGAGCTTCTGCCCCAGTTCCAGGTCAACGCCACTGCGCTGGCTTTGGACTTGGCCGAGTTCCTGCGTCAACGGGTTCAAAGCCTGCTGGAGGAATCGGGACTGGACCTGGATCTGGTGCAAGCGGTTGCGGGTGAGGGGGTCGGCTTGACCCGCGTCCTGGCTGATCCCGCTGATGCCAAACAACGGGCTGAATTGCTCCAACGCTTGCGTCAAAGCGGAGAGCTGGCCTCTGTTCAGGCGGTGGTGACCCGGGCAGCCCGACTGGCCGCCAAGGGCGATCTGGATCCCGCGGTGCGCTCTGCCGCCGCTGTTGTGGATTCGTCCCTGTTTGAGAAACCCAGTGAGGCCGGCATGTTGACGGTGCTCAATCGGCTTGAACCCATTGCCACCGGAGCTGCCGAGAACCGTTATTCAGCCCTGGCCCAAGGGCTGATTGCAGGTGCCTCAGCCCTGGCTGAGTTCTTTGACGGCGAGCAGAGCGTGATGGTGATGGCGGAGGACCCGGCAGTTCGCAGCAACCGCCTCAATCTTTTGGGTGTTCTCAACAACCAGGCTTCAGTCCTGGCCGACTTCAGCCGCATCAGCGGCTGATCATCAGCGACTTGGCCCTAGTCTGAACCTGTGAACGGTCACTCGGGCAGTGCTCGCGATTGACAAAGTAGTGATTATTTCTGGAGACCGAACCTGTCCGTCAAACCTGTAGGCCTGTTGGGGGAACCCCCAAAGACCTTGACCCGTCAGCATTTTGATCTGGCCTCCTTCCGGCAGCGCAGCAATGGTCGCGCCGCTTGGCAGTTGCTTGTCACGCTGGTTCCGGTGGCCCTGCTTTGGGCGGTGATTCCACACCTGATGGCGACTGCGGCGTTGCAGTGGTTGATGCTGCCGGTGCTTGCCCTGTTGGTGTTGTTCTCAGCGCGAACCTTTTCGCTGATGCACGACTGCGGTCACAACTCCCTGTGGTCCAGTTCATGGTTGAACCGAGTCACGGGTTTCCTGCTGGGCTGTCTCAACGCTGTTCCCCAATATCCCTGGTCAAGAGGTCACGCCTATCACCACAAACACAACGGCAACTGGGATCTCTATCGCGGGCCGTCGTCCTTGCTCAGTGTGGATCAGTTTCTGCAACTACCGCCAGGGGCCCAGCGGCGTTATGCCATTATCCGCCATCCCTTGATGCTGTTTCCGGGGGGGTTCTTTTACCTCGTCGTCCGTCCCCGCCTGCAGTTGCTGTTAGGGCTCGTTGAACTTGCTTCAGCCGTGATCGCTGAACTGTGGCGTCGACCCCTCAATGGATGGACAGCTTGGAGGGCATTCTTTCACGGTTATCAATCGAGTCATTGGTACACCTGGGGAGAATTCCTGGATCTCCTCCTCAACAACCTGGTTGTCCTGAGCAGCTGGTGGTGGATGGTCCACTGGCTTGGCGCGGGCCTGTTTTGGGTTTGCTACAGCCTGGTGATGTCCTGCTCAGCCGCCATCTTTATTTGTGTGTTTTTCGTGCAGCACAACTTCCAGGGTTCCTATGCCAATGGGAGCGATGGATGGAGTTACTTCAAGGGGGCGATTGAAGGGAGCAGCAACCTGGTATTGCCTCCGATTCTGAATTGGTTCTCAGCAGATATCGCCTACCACAGTGTTCATCATCTCTGTGAGCGCATTCCCAACTACCGACTTCGGGACTGTCACCGGGCCCATGCCCATTTGTTGACCCACTGCACCTATCTTTCGCTCTCGGATATCCCACGCTGCTTTGATCTCATCCTTTGGGATTCGGTCGGTCTGCGGTTGTTGTCGATTCGAGAGGCCCTTGGCCGCTCTCTCCAGGTCCAGAACCCAGAAAAAAGCCGTAGATCCGATGGGATCTACGGCGTCTGGGGCAGCGGATGGCGAATCGGCCGCTGCCGTGATCAGGACCTATTTAGCGGCCAGGACTGGCTCTTTATCGGTCTTGGCCTGATCCTTCTGACTTCCCACCCGGATTCCGCCTTTGATCGTGCTGACGGCCAGCATCGCGTTGACCTCAGCCTCGTCACGGACGGCGCTGGGCACGGGCTTGTAGCCCTGGGGTGCCAGGGCATTGCCGCGCAGCACCGACCCGAGGGTGAGCAGGGTGAGCTTGAGCTGCTGCCAGGGGTTCAT
>JAURGL010000010.1 GCA_030833825.1 Vulcanococcus sp. SFB_649D_100_25
GTTGAAGTAAGCGCCGCTGCCAACACAAGCCCACCAGCGCATGCCCAAGGCCGGTGCCAACACCACGCTTAATACAGGAACGTCGTTGTGTACGAGCGCAATGAGCGATCCCCACACCGGAACACCACGCACGAAGTTGGTGGTGCCATCGAGGGGATCAACCACCCAATAGGCATCTGTGGAAGGAACCCTCTGGCTGCCCTCTTCGCTTAAGACCCCCTCACCGGGATAAAGCTGCGACAGGCCCTCCACGAGGGTGGCGTCGCTCCAACGATCACAGGCCGTGATCAAGCTGCCATCGGGCTTCGCCTCAGAGTCGAGCTGACCAAAGTCCTGAAGCTGACGCTCTGCCACCCGATCCAGCAGAGCCCCGAGCTGATCCAGTCCCTGGGGCATAGGCATGGCGTTCATCGTCATCCGAGCTCCGCAGCAAGAACACGATCGAGACTGGTGCTGGTGTCATCCCTGAACTGCTGGATGCTCACCTTGTTCAGCAGCACCAAGGCCAAAACAGCGATCACTGCCTCCAGCGACAGGACCATTGCGTATGGGAAATAAGCATCGGCACCTGGATTGAGCCAACGAGCAACGTCGAGCAAACCGCCCCCAAGCACCTTGCCGAGGGCACGGGAATAGGCCTGGGCAAGGCCCCAGACCCCAACAAAGGTGCCAGCCACTTCCGGCAGAGTTAGATCAAGCATCAAAACCAAGGTGGCATTGGTCCCGATCCCTGTGGCAAGACCAAACAAAAAGAGCACGATCCGCAAGGCGTTCGGCTCCCCACTGAGGCCCACAAACACCAGCAGAAGCAGCGAGACCAAGATCAACTGACAGCCCAGGCGCGCCGCGCTGAATTTCCCCAGCCGAGGAACAAGCCAAAGCCCAGCCACCAGCAAACCCAGCAGCGTCCCCACCCCCCAAATCGCGCTGAGACCTGCCGTGGCAGCGATCGGCAGGGCGAACACCTCGGCCCCATAACTCTCAAGAATCGGGTCCTGCAGAAAAACAGCCAGGGTGAACGCGAGCAGGAAACAGAAGAAGACCAGCACCTGACGACTGCAGGTGATCAATTTCCAAGCCGCCGCCAGGGTGATGGCGTCCTCCCGATCCTCGGAGCGACTCAGGCCACGCCGCTGACCCTTGGGCTCAATTCCCCAGGTGGCAAACAGGGTGATGCCAAACACCACAAGGGCCACGCGAGTCATGAAACCGAGGAGAACCGGCTCCAGAACAGAAGGATCGCTCACCCCATCGAGCCCTTTAAGGCACAGGCTCGTGGCGATGGCACCCACCACAATCCCAACGGTGAGCAGGCACCAGATCAATCCCACGGCCCGGGGACGTTCCTCCTCATCGGTCAGGTCGATCACCAGGGCCAGATAGGGGGTCGTGGCCAAGGAGACCGCGAGCCCGTAGCAGGCCACCACCGCACAGATGGCCGCGATACCCGCTGTGATCGCCCCGGCCTCAGTGGAGGCAAAGGCCGCATGCAGGCGGAAGATCAGTGGGATCAGCAGGACCGCCAGGCTGCAAAACAGGGCTGACCCCAGCAAGATGTAGGGGGTGCGGTGGCGCCCACCCCAGGGCTTGGCATCCGAGATCTGTCCGAACAGGATTCGCGCCGGCGCCACCAGTTGCTCCAGCGCCAAGGCCCCGCCCACCAACAAACCCGGGAACCCCAGCTCAGTCAGCATCACCCGATTGAGCATGCCGACAAAAATCACCGCCAGACAGCCCAGGCAACCCTGAAACAGGCCGAGGCGGATCAGGCGAGGTAATGGAAGAGACAGCTGCAGTCGTTCAGCTGGTTTCGAAGGTTACGCGGGCTGAACTTCAGGAGGCGTTGTTGAGGGGATTCGACACCTGACAGGCGGGAGGCAGGGGCTCGGGGGGAACGGGGACCGCCTCATCCCCATCCTTGGGTTTCACCGAGGAGAGGGTCGGGGGCTTGCAGACCGCGATTTGATCGAGCCCGGTGCGGCGGCGCAATTGAGCCAGGTTGTCGTTGTATTCGCGAAGGGAGTTGGCGTAGGACTCCTCCGCCTGGGTCAGGTCGCGCTGGTTGTCGACCACTTCCCGCTGGGTGGTCACCCCCGCCTGGAAACGCAAGCGGGCAAGCCGCAGGGACTCGCGAGCTGAGAGCACTTCGCGTGAGGCGGTCTGGATGTTCCGGTTGGAGGAGCGGAGCCGGTTGAAGCTCTCTTCCACCTCAAAACGGACGCGGTCGCGGGTATCGGCAAAGCGGAAGGCGTTTTCCTCTGCCTGCTGCTTGGACTGCCTGTACTGGGCCCGAGCACGGCCACCATCGAGGATCGACCAGCGCAGGTTCAGGCCGATGGTGTTGTCAGTAGCCCAGGTTTGACCGCCAAACAAACCTCCGTTCGGCCCTGGGGTTTCGGGGTTGAGGCCTGCATAACCGAAAGTCCGTCCATTCACGAAGTTATTGACGATGCTCAGGAAGGGCTGAACCGCGCCAAGCGAAGCATTGGCGTTGCTGTTGGAGACGGAAATCGACAGCAACGCATTGTCAATTTCCTCGCGGAAGGCATAGGCCGCCACGATGCTCTCCTGGAGCGAGGGCAACCAGACGCCAAGGGGGCGTGAGGGTTCTTTCGCGGTGGGGGTGATGTTCTGCGGTAGATCCAGCAGTCGGGCGAGATTGCGACGGGCGATGTCCTGCTGGGAGAGCGCATTGGTGAGCTGCGACTGGTTCCTGGCCAGCTGTGTCTCGGCCTCGAGCACCTCCAGTTTGGTAGCCACACCAGCCTGGAAACGGGCTCGCGCGTCGCGGAGGCTCACCAGGGAGGCCTGCACGGACGTTTGACCAATCCGTACGCGGTTATCGGCGTACTGAAGCTGGAAGTAGGCCTGGGAGGTCTGCAGGCGCAGATCCCGCAGAGCGATCAGATAAGTGTTTTTGGCTTGCTCAAAGGCATCCCGGGCCGCGGTGACCTGGGGAACACGCTGTGGGTTGATCAGATCCCAGTTGAATCCCAACGTTGCTGTAGCCGCCCAGCGGTTCGTTTGGGTGTTGCCCTGTTCTTGGTTAGTGCCGAAAGCCCCAAGATAGTTGTACTGGCGACCAACGCTCCACGAGGGGAAAGCACCGGTCGAAAAATTGAGCGTGGGATACCAGGCCGCAAGAGCAGCGCGCAGATTGCTCTGGGCTTGGTCAACGCGGCTAGCGACTGCCTTGAGGTTGGGATTGTTCACCTCCGCCAGGTTTTCAACCTCCTTAAGCGAGAGGGGGCGCAGCTCAACGATCGTGACTTGATCAACCTTGTTGGGCAGAGCGAGGGTGGCGGGGGCCGCCAGCCGCTGCAAGGAGGGATCGAGCTTGGTGGCTGCCGGGGGCAGCACCGTGGGATTGGACTTGGGACGGGTCCCCTTCACGCTCTGCGCCGAAGGCAGAGGCATGGGAGGGGGGTCCAGGAGCTGAAGCTCAGGCGATTTCTCAGACGCAGCGGCCGTTTGCGCCAGTGCCTGGTGGGGAACAGACCCAAGGGTGAATGCACTGCTGCCAGTGGCCGCCAGAACAAACTTCAGCAAGCGGGCCACAAAAAGCGATGCATTAAAACTTGGATGGATTGTAATCAGTTCCTTGTCACCGGCCGAGACAAGCGGCCACGATGTCGTCTGCCCCATGCACAAGATCAACGGGCACTGGCAACTGCCTCGCAACGGATTCCAGGGTTTGATCGTCTAAAAACACCGGTTCTCCCTGCCGCAGCATCACAGCAGGTAGCAGCAGTTCATCCCCGAGATCACGCCCCTGCAAACCCTCCAGCAGGTCAGAACCGGTGAGCAGGCCCGTCACCACTTGATCCTGCCCCCAGTAGGGACTGGGCAAGCCATGGAGCAGCACCTCCAGGCCTTGCACGTGGTTGAGGCGATCCACCGCAGGTTGCAGGGCCTCCGCCACCAGTTGACCGACCACCCAGCTCACCCGGCGCGGAGAGTCCAACCGTTCCGGAAGGGCACTGGTGGCCTGATCCATGGCCTCGAGGAAGGCGCGAATGCTGCCAACCCCATTGCCCTCCTGGGGGAGGTCTTCGTAGTCATCGCGCGGCGGGAGGGGATAGCCCGCCATCAGGTACCACTCATCCGAGAGCCAGGCAAAACGGCTCCCCAGCTCCGCCTGGAAGCCCTGCTGCATCGGTTCCACTTGGGCAATCACCCGTTGGGCGCAGCTGCGATCCACCGGCACCAGGCCATCACCATCGGGGCGGTAGCGGGTCAGACCAACCGGAACCACAGCAGCGGAGAGCACCGCCGGCCAATCGCCCCCAGCAAAACCCGCCAGGTCGCTGAGGGTTCGCTCCAGGGCCGCTCCATCGTTGAGGCCGGGGCACACCACAACCTGGGCATGGATCTGGAGTTGACGCTCCTGAAACCAGGCCAACTGCTCCATCAGCAGTCCGGCTCGGGGGTTCACCAGCAACTTGGAGCGCAGCTCAGGATCGGTGGCATGGACTGACACAAACAACGGTGAGAGGCGCTGCTCTTCGATCCGTTGCCAGTCCGCCGGCGCAAGGTTCGTGAGGGTGAGATAGGAGCCGTAGAGAAAACTGAGCCTGTAGTCGTCGTCCTTGACGTAAAGACTGCGCCGATGCCCCGGTGGCTGCTGGTCAATGAAACAAAAGGGGCAGTGGTTGTTGCACTGCTTGAGGCCATCGAACAGGGCTTCGGTGAAAGCCAGACCAAGGCCCTCATCGGCATCCTTCTCCAGCTCCACCTGATGGACGGTGCCATCAGGATCCTGCACCTCCAGGGTGAGCTCCTCTTCCCCCACCAGGAACTGGAGGTCGATCAGATCCCTGGGCCTGACCCCGTTGACACTCAGCAGCCTGTCGCCGGGCTGGAAGCCCAGCTCGTCACCGATGGAATCAGGTTCCACCCGATCCACAACCGCTGGCTGTGGGAGACGAGCTGCGGCATCGGATTCGGCCACGACAACGCCGGCCGAGGGTTCATTCCACACAGGACCGGCAAGAGCGCTCTTTGCTCAGTTTGAGACCGCGGCGGCTCAACTGGCGATTCGACTGGCCCAAGCAATCACCCCGGCACCAAAAAAGAGGCGGTAGCCCACAAACCACCAGGTGCTGTGGTTCTGGAGGAAGCGCAGCAACCAGGCGATGGCGAGCCAGGAGACCACTGCCGAGGAGGCGATCCCCACCAACAGGGGCAGCACACCTCCGGAGACGGGCTGACTGAAGGCGTCCTTGAGCTCCACCAGACCGGCAATCGTGATGGCAGGAATGCCGAGCAGGAAGGAAAACCGAGCCGCCTCAGAACGGCGCCAGCCGTCAAACAACGAGGCGGTGAGGGTGCTGCCGGAGCGGGAAACCCCAGGAATCAAGGCCAGGGTCTGAGCCAGGCCCACCAGCAGTCCATCCCGGACCTCCACATCCGCCAGCTGCCGCCTGCGGCTGCCCAACTGCTCAGCGAGACCAAGCAACAGGCCCATCACGATCGAGACCACCCCGATCGAGGTGAGGCTGCGCAGAGGGGAGTGATCGAAGTTGGGCACAAACAGCTTGATGGCCAAGCCGGCGATCAGGATCGGCACGGTCCCCAGGGCGATGGCGAGAGCCATCCGGGCGTCCGGGGAATCCCAGCGACGCTCCCGCCAAGCCAAGGCGCTGGCTTGGATGACCTGACGCAGGTCGTCGCGAAAAAATCCGATCACCGCGGCGATGCTGCCGAGCTGAATCACAGCGGTCACGGCCACGCCAGGGTCCCCCCATCCCAGCAACACGGGCACCACCTTGAGGTGGGCGGTGCTGCTGATGGGCAGGAACTCGGTCAGCCCCTGCACCACCCCCAAGACCAGAAAACGCCAACAGGCCTCGAGCACCCCCAGGGGCTCAGGCGAAGGCAGGGCGGTCATGGGCCGAAGCTCAAGGGAGAGGCCAGACCCTATGTGGTCGCGGCGGTCTTGAGAAGCAGCACACCCTCTAAGGTTGAACACCTTTCTTCACACGCGCGTGCTCGGGGTTCAGCCCAGCCTCACCACCAGGGCGCTGACCCCAGGCGTGGCTTCGGCGCTGCCCCCCGCGCTGTCTGGGCAGGGCGCGCTTCGCTCTGCGGGCTGCTTGCTGGTGGCCCTACCGGTGTTCCTGCAAGCCCCCTGGGTTCGTCTGGCGCCGTTCAGCGCAGCCCTGTTCACTGCTCCGTTGCTGCTGTTGGGGGTGGTCCTGGCGCAGTCCCCTTCCAAACGCTGGAGCAATGCCGGAGCCCTGCTGGTGGGCTTCTGCGGCAGTTGGCTCGGGGGCTGCTTGTTCTGGGGCTGGTGCCGCCTGCACCCCCTCTGGCACCTGCCGATCGAAGCTTTCGCCCTTCCTCTTGCCCTGGGGGGCCTGCGGAGCCGCTGGCGTCTGGCGGCCAGCTTCTATCTGGCCTCCCTGGTCGGCACCGCGGCCACCGATGGCGTCATGGCGGTCACGGGTGTGATGCGCCATTGGACCGAAGTGCTTCAGGCCCCGATCCAGGACGCCCCTGCCTTGCTGCAGCAGGCAGCCCTTGGGGTCCTCGAGCCCCTTCCCCTTGCGGTGACCGTTCTCGTCGCAACGATCCTGGTCAATCTCTGCCGGTACTACTGGCAGCACCCCGATGGCGCTTGGCGCCTGGCGGCTTCAGCGCTGGCGACGACCCTCGCGGTCGATGGCCTTTTCCTGGCAGCTGCCCTCTGGTCGCCCCACTGGAGCGGGCTGATCTGAAGAACTGCAAAAGCCTGTTCAGAAGGCTTCAGGCCCAAGGCCACCCGCCTGTAGGTTTGCAGGGCTGGCTGCTTAGCAGCCCCCTGACTGTTGATCCCGCTTCGACGGAGTAATCGATGAAACGGCTGGTTTCGTGGCTCATGAGTGGCGTGCTGCTGGCCGGCCTGCTCCTCGGATTGGTTCTGGCGCCCTCCGCCCAGGCCGCCGATCTGCGCAACGTCGCTGACGAGAAGATTGCCGAGCGCGGCGACAAAGTTGACCTGAACAACTGCTCGGTGCGCCGCTTCCAGGCCTATCCGGGCATGTACCCCACCCTCGCCGGCAAGATCGTCCTGGGCGGTCCCTACAACAGTGTCGACGACCTGTTCAAGCTCGATCTGACCGAGCGCCAGAAGGAACTGGTCGAGAAGTACAAGGGCAATTTCACCGTGACCCCGGCTTCCATCGCCCTCAATGAAGGCGATGACCGCATCAACGACGGTCAGTACCGCTGATCCCTCGTCTGTGATTCCAGCTGCGGAGGCCTAGATTCCGCAGCCGGTGACCGCCGTCGGGCCATCCCGGCGGCTTTTTTGTTGCCTCAGTCAGTCCTGCCCTGATGCCGTCCATTCCCTCCAATTGGGACGTAATCGTGGTGGGCGGGGGTGCCGCAGGCCTGATGGCAGCCCTCGAATTACCGGAAGGTCTCAGCGTCCTGCTGCTGAGCAAAGATCGCGCCCCCCGCTCGGCGAGTCGCTGGGCCCAGGGGGGCATTGCTGCTGTCACGCGACCTGAGGACAGCTTCGCGAGCCATCTCCAGGACACCATCCGTGCTGGAGCAGAGCTGTGTGATCGCTCAGCCGTTGCCCTGCTGGTGCGCGAAGCCCCGGCCTGCGTCGAGCGCCTGCTGGAGCTGGGCATGGACTTTGACCGCAACGGCGGGGCCCTGAGCACCACCCTGGAGGCGGCCCACAGCCACCGCCGTGTGCTCCACGCCCAGGACCGCACCGGTGGGGCCCTGGTGGAAGCCTTGGAAGCTCGGGTCTTGGAGCGCCCAGGCCTACAGAGACTTCCAGGGGCGCTGGCCCTTCAGCTCTGGATTGAGAACGGTCGCTGCCGCGGCCTCCAGGTCCTGATCGATGGCGTGGTGCGCTGGATCGGTGCCCGGGCGGTGGTTCTCGCCACCGGGGGCGCAGGCCATCTCTTCGCCAACACCACCAACCCAAGGCAGGCCAGCGGCGATGGAATCGCCATGGCCTGGCGAGCAGGTGCAGCCGTGCGGGACCTGGAGTTTGTGCAGTTCCACCCCACAGCTCTGATGCTGCCGGGAGCTCCGCATTTCCTGATATCCGAGGCGGTGCGTGGCGAGGGGGCAAGGCTGCTTGACGATCTCGGGGAGAGCCCTGTCAGCCACTTGAAGGGTGCCGATCTCGCCCCTCGCGATGCCGTCAGTCGCGCCCTGGTGCAGCGCATGCGCGAACGGCAGCGCCCCAACCTCTGGCTGGATCTGCGCCCCGTAGGCCGCGAGCGTCTCGAGCGCCAGTTCCCCACGATCCTCGGACGTTGCCGCGAGCTGGGGCTGGAACCCACGGACGCTCCCATCCCAGTCGCCCCCGCCGCTCACTACTGCATGGGGGGCGTGCAAACCAACCTTCAGGCCGCCACGAGCGTGCCCGGGCTCTACGCCGTGGGGGAGGTGGCCAGCAGCGGCGTCCACGGGGCCAATCGCCTCGCCAGCAACTCCCTAATGGAATGCCTGGTGTTCGCCCGGCAGCTGGGCGAAATCGACCTCGGCCCGCCCCCCAGCGGCGAGCGGGCTGGGATCAGCGAAACCCCTCTCAACACGGGCGGCCTGGAGGCAATCCCAGAGCTGGAGCGGCGGATTGAGCAGCTGCGCCATCTCTGCTGGAAGCTGGCGGGGGTGGAGCGGCAGGGCCCGGCCCTTCTGGTGGGTTGGCGCCGCTGCCAACAGCTCAGACAACACTGGGATCTCGATCCTGTGTTCTGCCAGCTCGACTCCATGGGCTCTGATCAGGGCCTTGTGATCAACGCCGAGCAGGAGAGCTGGCTGAAAAAAGCCCACGACCTGCGCCAACGATCGCTGGTGGCCTGCCTGTTGATGGAAGCCGCACTGTTTCGCGAAGAAAGCCGCGGCGGACATTTCCGCGATGACTTCCCCGCCAGGCAACCCTTCTGGCAACGCCACACCGTGCAACGGCGTGGCACCAGCAGCAGGACAGCTCGAATCGCGGTTTAGGGCTGCGGACCCTTGTAGCCACTCAGCTCAGCCAACTTGGCCAGGGGCTTCACTCCGGAATCGAGCTGCCCGTTGATCTCCCAGGTGGGGAAACCCTGGATCTGTTTGGCGTCACAGAGGGCTTTCTGGCTGTTGCGCCCATCGGCGGCGCACTCCACCAGGGTGAGTTGGTCGGTGGCGGCCTTGCCGAACAGCTCCTTCTGCTCATGGCAATGGGGGCACCAATAGGCGGTGTACATCTTGGCCCCGCCGGCGGTGAGGTGCTCAGCCAAGGCGATCTGCGCAGCGGAGCTCTCTGTGCGAACCACCGGCGCCACTCCCGGACCGCTCTCAACCGCAGGACGCCCCACAGACGCCGCCCAGCCCAGGCCGATCACCCCTACGAGAAGAGCGGTGATCACCCCGCTGAAGATCAACTGACCGCGGTCTTCCCAATCGCCCCCCACCAGGCTGAGCACAAACAACGCCGTGCTCAGAGCGGCCGAAAGGATGCAGAACGGACAGCAGTCACGAATCCCAAAGGCCATGACCCCCAGTAGGACCGCACTGAACACGGCCATGGCGGTGCTGAGCAGGAATAAACCCCACCAGCTGCGCTGCCCGAGGCTGACGCGGACTTCACCCTGCAAGACCAGGGGAACAACCGCCATCAACAGCACCGCTCCGTAACCCAGCAGTCCATACAGGGCCAGGGGCTGCCCCAGCAGCGATCCCCAGGCACTGGCGAGCACCTTGTCGCAGCCGTTGCAGCCAAAGAAGCCCTGACTACTGCAGCTCAGGTCGCCGAGCCAGCCCCACTTGCTGAGGGTGATCGATCCGGTATCAATGACCCCGATCGTGGCGAGGACCGCCATGACCACCCGCACCCAGCGCCGTCCCCCATCACCCCGGCGGCGTTGGCTACCGAGCCGTTCACTCAAGCGGGAGGAAGTCACCGAAGGGGTTCAGCACGTTGAGCTGATTGTGGCAGCTGCATCTGAACTGAGGGAATGCCTCTCAGTAGGGTTAGGGATTGGCCTGCGCGCGGCCCATCTGCCCTGAAATCCCGCCCGATGAGCGAAACCACCCCCCAGCCCACCCCGCGAGCAACGGTGGCCTTCGCACACCTCGGCTGCGAAAAAAACAGGGTGGACACCGAGCACATGCTCGGACTCTTGGCCCAGGCCGGCTACGGCGTCAGCGCCGATGAGAACGACGCCAACGTCGTGGTGGTGAACACCTGCAGCTTCATCCAGGAGGCCCGCGAAGAATCGGTTCGCACCCTGGTGGAACTGGCGGAGCAGGGGAAGGAATTGATCATTGCCGGCTGCCTGGCCCAGCACTTTCAAGACGAACTGCTGGAGAGCCTCCCGGAAGCCAAAGCGATCGTGGGGACCGGCGACTACCAGCACATCGTGAGCGTGCTGGAGCGGGTCGAGGCGGGAGAGCGGGTGAAGCAGGTGAGCGCGAATCCCACCTTCGTCGGCGATGAAAACCTTCCTCGCTACCGGACCACCAGCGAGGCGGTGGCCTATCTGAAGGTGGCTGAGGGCTGCGACTACCGCTGCGCCTTCTGCATCATTCCTCACCTGCGCGGTGATCAGCGCTCCCGCACGATCGAAAGCATCGTCGCCGAGGCGCACCAACTGGCGGCCCAGGGTGTTCAGGAGCTGGTGTTGATCAGCCAGATCACCACCAACTACGGCCTCGATCTGGCCGGCAAACCACAGCTGGCGGAGCTGCTGCGGGCGCTTGGCGAAGTGGAGATCCCCTGGATCCGTGTTCACTACGCCTACCCCACCGGACTCACCGAGGCCGTGCTGACGGCCTACCGGGACGTGCCCAATGTGGTGCCCTACCTGGATCTCCCACTGCAGCACAGCCATCCCGAGGTCCTGCGGGCAATGAACCGCCCCTGGCAGGCCGATGTCACCAGTGGCGTCCTGAAGCGCATCCGCGAGCAGTTGCCCGATGCGGTGTTGCGCACCACCTTCATCGTGGGCTTCCCCGGCGAAACGGAGGAGCAGTTCCAGCACCTGCTGGATTTTGTGGCGGAGCAGCGCTTTGACCACGTGGGCGTCTTCACCTTCTCCCCCGAGGAGGGAACCCCCGCCGCCGAGCTCCCCAATCAGGTCCCCGCCGAGGTGGCGCAGGAGCGCAAAGACCGCCTGATGGCCCTGCAGCAGCCGATCGCCGCTGAACGCAATGCGGCCTGGGTGGGCCGGATCGTCGATGTCCTGATCGAACAGGAGAACCCCAGCACCGGCGAGATGATCGGCCGCTGCGCCCGCTTCGCGCCGGAAGTGGATGGGGAAGTGCGGGTGATGCCGGGGGAAGGGGGCCTCTGCGCCGCCCCAGGGACGATGGTCCCGGTCCGCATCACCGCTGCTGACACCTACGACCTGGTGGGTGAAGTCGTGGGGGCGAAGGCCATGGTGAGTGATGCCCTGGCCGCCCGCCAGGCAGGAGCTTGAGGCAGCTCAGCCTCGCCGTTGGGCGAATCCGCAGGCGACTGACCCGCCACCAGCGAACCACCTTTCTTTTGGCGTCAGGCCTCAGCACCGCAGGCTCCTTTGCAGGGCTGACCGCCAAGGGCTGGCTGCTGATGGAAGGATCCGGTAACCCCTTCCTGCTGGCGGCCAATTTCGCCCTGCTCACCCTGCCCACCCTGCTCGTGAGTGGGCCGGCTGGGGTGCTCGCCGATCGGATTGGCAGCGAGCGGGTCCTGATCCGAGCCCAATGGGCACTGCTGGCGGCCGCAGTGCTCGGTGCCATCGCCATCCCGATCAGCAGCGGCACGCAACAGGACACGTTGCTGCTTCTGAGCACCCTGGGGGTGGGGGTGGCCAGCACCTATGAACTCACCGCCCGCAACAAATACGTGGCCCTTCTGGTGGATGAGCCGGAGCAGCTGGGTCCCTATCTGGCCAGCTTCTCGGTGATCTTCAACGTGGGCAAGCTGGTGGGCCCGCCCATCGGCGGTCTTCTGCTGGCGGCCACCGGTCCAACCCTGGCCCTCAGCCTCGATGCGGCCACCTACCTCTTCCCGATCGGGACCCTGCTCTGGCTGATGGCCCCCCATCGGGATCGGGAACGTCGCAGCGAGCGGGGGCAATCGGCAAGCCTGGCCACAGCCTGGCGGGACTGCGGAGGATCGCTGCGCCATGTCCTCACCTTCACAGGACTGGCCTGCCTGGTGGGGTTCTTCCATCCGGGTCTGGCCCCGCTCATGGCCCTGGAGCTCCTGGGTCCAAGCCCGCTTGCCCTCGGGCTATTCACGAGCGTGATCGCCTGCGGCAGCATCTGCGGAGGGGTCGTCCTGCAGCGCAATGCTGCGGCGATCGGGCGCCGCCCAGGCCTGCTGCTGGGAAGCACCACTCTGTTGACCGCTCTGGCCCAAGTGGGCCTGGCCAGCCAGTTGGGCCAAATCTGGGGCTTGGCGATGGCCTTCCTGATCGGAGCGGGCACGGCATCCCTGCTGGCCGGCACCAATCTGATCATTCAGGTGCATGCCCCCCAGGTGCTGCGGGGTCGCATGGCCGGCCTGGGCCAGATCGCGTTTCTTGGTGGCGGCGGTTTGAGCGGGCTTGCTGCTGCCCTGCTGACGGAAACCTTGCCGGGTGGATTGTGGAGCTGCCTGGCGGTCCTGGGTGGCCTCGGGGCCCTGCTTGGCGCGTGGGAGCTGCTCAGGCGCAGCCAACTGAGGCTGGCCTGAGCGGGCTCTCGCTTCAGATCAGCTTGATGCCGCGCAGAACGAAGGAGATCGCCGCAGCGGCCACCAAACCGCCGCCCAGCAGAGCGAGATAGATCACCGGACCCATGGCGAAGAAGAAAGAACTGATGGCCATTACAGCAGAAACCGGCCCTGCCCCAGGGCATCCGGCCTAGGCTGGTCGCACTATTCGGTGCACCCGAGAGGGCAGCCGTTCTTCGCTATCCAGCGGCATGCGCACCCTGTTCATCTATCCGGAGTTCCCGAAGACCTTCTGGAGCTACGAAAAGATCCTGGAGCTCGTGAACCGCAAGGTTCTGCTGCCCCCCCTGGGGATGGTGACGGTGGCAGCGCTTCTGCCCCAGCACTGGGAGATGAAGCTGGTCGACCGCAACGTGCGGGAGGTCAGTGAAGACGAGTGGGCCTGGGCTGAGCTGGTGGTCATCTCCGGGATGATCGTGCAGAAGGCCGATATGGCCGTGCAGATCGCCAAGGCCAAGGAACGGGGCCTCCCCGTAGCCGTGGGGGGGCCCTTCGCCAGTTCCACCCCTGATGCCCCGGAGCTGGAACTCGCCGATTTCAAGGTGCTCGACGAAGGCGAGATCACCCTGCCGATGTTCATCGAAGCGATTGAACGGGGCGAGCAGGGCGGCCGCTTTTCCGCCAATGGAGACAAGCCAGACGTCACCGGCACACCGATTCCACGCTTCGACCTACTAGAGCTCGACGCCTACGACTCGATGAGCGTGCAGTTCTCGCGGGGCTGCCCGTTCCAATGCGAGTTCTGCGACATCATCGTGCTGTACGGGCGCAAGCCCCGCACCAAAACCCCGGAGCAGCTGGTTGCCGAACTGCAGCGGCTCTACGACCTGGGCTGGCGGCGGGCCATCTTCCTGGTGGACGACAACTTCATCGGCAACAAGCGCAACGCCAAATTGCTGCTCCCCGCCATCAAGGCATGGCAGATCGAGCGGGGCTATCCCTTTAGCTTCACCACGGAAGCCTCCGTGGACCTCGCCTCCGACGAGGAGATGATGCGGATGATGGCCGAAGCCCGCTTCGAAGCGGTGTTCCTCGGCATCGAAACCCCCGACGAGGCCAGCCTGTCCGTTGCAGGCAAGCACCAGAACACCCGCAGCTCGCTGGAGGAATCCGTGGACCGGATCACCAGCTACGGAATCCGCGTGATGGCGGGATTCATCATCGGCTTCGACGGTGAAAAGACCGGCGCCGGCGACCGGATCGTGCGCTTCGTGAGCCGCACCGGCATTCCCGCCGCGATGATGGGGATGCTTCAGGCCCTACCGAACACTGGGCTCTGGCATCGCCTGGAAAAAGAAGGACGGCTGATTCAAGAGAAGGCCGACGCCAAGGGCGTGAACCAGACCAACCTGCTCAACTTCGTGCCCACCCGGCCGATCCGCGACATCGCCAACGAATACGTCGATGCGTTCTGCCGGCTGTATGAGCCCAACGCCTACATCGATCGGGTCACCCATTACTACGCCACCAAAGTGGGTGCGCCCCGTTGGAAGGCCTTCTACAAACCCGAAAACTCCGACAAACCGGCCCTCCCACCCCTGACCGACGTCAAGGCTCTGGCGACGGTGATCTGGCGTCAGGGTTTCAAGCGCGACACCCGCTTCCGTTTCTGGCGCTCCCTGGCACGGGTGGCCAGGCGCAACCCCGCCAGCTTCGAGCAGTACGTCGTCACGCTGGCCCACAACGAGCACTTCCAGGAGTATCGGGCGGTGGTGACCCGCGAAATCCAGGAGCAGCTGGCCAGTCTCCCCCCAGAGCCCCCGCAGACCCCTGCGACTCCCGTTCGGGAACTGCAGCCTGTCTAGCCCTCAGTCCTGGATGTAGTCGCTCCCGTCCTGCAGGCAGCGTTCAGCCTTCTGCAGCTCGCGGCCGAGATAGAGGGCGTGATCCAGGCAACTGATCGGGTGGGGCCCTTCACCTTCGGTGAGGGCCATACCGAGCTCCTTGGCGCTGCGACCTCGGTAAACGCTGAGCGGTGCCCGCGGGCCACTGTTGCGGCAGCTGATCACCTCACCGGTGTCGGGGTCAGTGGCGAGGCCCCGATCGTCGATCGCATTGCTGTAGTGCTCAGCCAATAGCTCGCCGCTGCCGCGATCCAACTTGATCAGGAAATAACCGGCTGGATCCAGCGCGATGAAGCGCTGAGACAGACGATCGTCCAGCTCGCGGCGCTGTTCAGCGGTAAGGCGTGTCATCCGCGGATGTTACGCAGCGGAATCCCGCAGGGCCGGCGGACTGGCGTTGAACGGTAGTTCCGCATTCACCGCTTCAATCTGCAGATGCTGCTGCGCGTTGGCCTCTGGCAACCAACGCCGCAGGATCGTCTCAAACGGCTCGTGGTACCAGCGGTGCAGGGAGGCATGGGGGCGGGCGACAAAACCACGACGTCGCTTGTGGGATCCCCCGGCTCCAGGGTCAAAGCTGCGCAGGCCCTGGCCAATCGCCCACTCGATCGGGGCGTAGTAGCAGACCTCAAAATGCAGGTTGTCGATCTCCTCATCGCTGCCCCAGTAGCGCCCCCAGAGCTGCGATTCGCTGCGGACGCAAAGGGACATCGCCACCGGACTGTGGGGATCGCCGCGGTGGGCACTGAAGAGCACCAGGTTCTCCCTCAGGGCTGCGGCTTCCTCGGTGAAAAAGGCTTCCGTGAGGTATTTGCTACCCCAAGGTCCCCAACGGGAGCAGTGCTGCTCATAGAAGCGATGCATCCGCTCCAGCAACCCAGCGGAGAGCTCTGCCCCCACGATCGGGGTGACGCACAGGCCCGCACCCTCAACCGACTTGCGCTCCCGCTTGATGTTGCGGCGCTGGTTGGCATTGAAGCTGGTGAGGTAGTCGTCAAAGCTGGCGTAGTTCTGGTTGCTCCAGAGGCTCTGCTGGTTGATCCAGGTGGCACAGCCAGCGGCTTCAGCCAGGGGCTGCCACTGGGGGTCGACGTAGAGGAAGTTGCAACTGAAGATCTTGTGCTCCCGGCAGAACAGATCGATCTGCTGCATCAGCACCGCTGTGATCTGCGCGCTGTCTTCCCCTGGAGCCGTGAAGAAGCGATAGCCAAGCACCGGGCTCAGCGGACTCATCCCAAGCAACTTGGGGTAGTAGCGCTGACCCAACTGCGCTGCGAGTTCTGCAAACGACTGGTCAAAGACGAATTCCCCATAGCTGTGCCCCTTGAGATACAGAGGAGCCGCGGCGATCAAGGTCTCGTCGCGCCAGAGGGTCAGATGGCAGGGCTGCCATCCCTGACGGGGGGCAACGCTGCCGGAGCGCTCCAACGCCAACAGCCAAGTCCAGGAGTAGAAGGGGAGTCCTGCCGTCGCCGTGAGGGCATGCCATTGCACCTCAGGGATCTCCGCCATCGAGCCATGCCAGCGGACTGTCAGCTCAGCCATCAGCGTGCAGAGGGAAGTCGGCCTGGGTCGAGCAAGCTAACGGCAGCAGCCCTGCAGGCAGGGCTCACCTTGGGGCTCTTGGGTTCCGCTGGAACCGCCCAGGCGAGCCTGCTTTCGCCCCTGCTGAGCTTGATGCGCCCCCAGCTGGAAAACCGCATCAGCAGCGCCTGCCAGCAATGGGCAGCGGGCGGTAACGCAAGCCTGGAGGCCCAGATCGCTCCGGCCTGCCGGGCCCTGGCCGGCCCCACCAGCCGCTGCCTGGTGGAGGAAACCGAGCGCAGCGGCCGCAGCCTCGGGGTGGTGACAGAGCTGCTGGCCGGGCGCTTTGGCGATGACATCGAGATGGTGGTGAAACGCTGCGCCGGTCGCATGCTCGGCTTGCCGGCGGACAGTTTCGTGAATGTTCCGATCCGCTCCCTGGCGGACCGCTTCAAGGCCGCTGCGGCCCCTGCCCTCAAGCCCTAAGGCGCCTGTACCGCAGGAGCAGCTCATCCCCCCCCAGGCCCCGCTGCTCCTCCAGCCGCCAGGTGTTGGGATCGAAGGCCAGGCTGGCTGGCAACCAGGAATGGCTGCCCCCAAGCAGCTGCGGCACGACGGTGAGCTGCAGTTCGTCCACCAGGTTCTGGACCAGCAACTGCCCTGCCAGCTCGGCTCCACCCAACAGAACCAACCGTTGCATCCCTTCCTCCGCCAGACCCCTCAGAAGATCAGGCCAGTCCTGCAACCAGCGCCGTTGCTGAAATCCCGGCGGTAGATCGGAACCGGCCGAGGGACTCAACAGCCACCGCTGGAGGGGCTGCTGGAAAAAGCGCAAGCAAGGATCGAAGCTCCCGCTGCGGCTCACCACCAGCGCATGGGGCTGATCTGAACGTCGCTGGGTGGAACGCTGCTCCAGCAGATCCGGATCGCGGATCAGGCAGGTGGAGCCATGCAGCCGGATGGTGCGGGCTCCGATCAAGCAGCCATCTGCCCAGGCAAGGGCCTCCTCCAAGACGCGCCGATCGCCGCGGCCACCCAGCTGCGCGGCGCCCCCTGTTGCGGGAGCTAGGCGGCCATCGAGGCTGACCGCCAAGACCAACCGCAGCTCAGGCGCCGGCAAGAGCCTCGAGAGCCTGGGGATTCATCCCCAATTGAGGCACCTCTGCGAACACCTCAGCGGCGTTATTGGGGCTTTCCTGAAGCCGCACCTTGTGCAGGGTCGCCCCCAGGCCAGCGACGGGGGATTGGAGCAGATCAGCGATGTGCAGAGCGATGTTCTCGGCTGTGGGCACGGTGCTGGCGAAGTGCTCGACGTCCTTGTTGAGGAAGGTGTGGTCAAACGGCTCCACCACCAGGTCATCCACGACAGCCTGGAGGGCGGCCAGATCGCAGACCATGCCGGTGCGGGGATCGATCGCCCCACGCACGGTGATGTCCAGCAGATAGTTGTGGCCGTGGCCATGGGGCCGGGCGCACTTGCCGTAAATGGCGCTGTTCTCCTCGAAGCTCAGCTCTGGGCGAGCCAGGCGATGGGCAGCGGCGAAGTGGGTGCGGATGGTCAGGAAGGCTTCCATGGAATCGCCGAGCACATCGGCCCAGAGCTTGTCGGTTTCGTAGAGGCGGAGCCCCATCAGAGGCAGATGGGCATCGAGGCGCTTCCAGATGGCACGCACCAAGGCCTCGGTGGTGGGCAGCAGACCATCAGGCCGGGTCAGATCGAAGTCAGGCCAGGCCTCATTGAGGAAGCGGAAATCGAGCTGGGCTGTGACCTGCTCACGGATGGCGTGCTTGACCTCCGAGAGGTTGAGGACCATCCCGTTGGCATCGAGGCCACCCCCCATGGCCACGATCAGCTCATAGTTATGCCCGTGCCCGGGAGCGAGGCTGCAGGCCCCGAAGCGAGCTTGGTTCTCCTCAGGGCTGAGTTCGGGCAACCAGTAGCGATGGCTGGCACTGAAGGTGGCCCGGCGGGTGATCACACAGGGGCGGCCCTTGCCATGCGCAGCTTCAAAAGCGGCCGGCACCGGACCCGCCGGTGGCGCCGCCATCACGGGCGGAGTCATATCAGCGAGGAACGGTTGAGGCGCATCCTAAGAATGTTGCGGTCTGTGATGCCGAAACCGATGGGGGAGAACAGCAGTCCGCTGCGTCAGCGCCTTGAAGGCCTGAACCTCTATCTGGTGGGAATGATGGGCAGCGGCAAGAGCAGCGTGGGCCGCCCTCTGGCCGCTGCGCTGGGCTACCGCTTCCTCGATGCCGACAGCAGCGTTGAGCAGGTGGCCGGGCGATCGATTGCCGAGATCTTTGCCAGCGAAGGCGAGAGCGGCTTCCGGGAGCTCGAGAGCGCCGTCCTCAACCAGATCGCCTCCTGGCATTCCCTGGTGGTGGCCACCGGGGGCGGGGCCGTCACCCGAAAGACCAACTGGGGCCACATGCAACAGGGCATCGTGGTCTGGCTGGACGCCCCAGATGAGCTGCTGCTGGAGCGTTTGACGGCTGATCCAACACCACGGCCCCTGATGCAGAGCCCCGACCCTGCGGCACGGCTTGCGAGCCTGCTTAGTGAGCGTCGTCCCCTCTACAGCCAGGCGGACCTCCGGATCGTTCAGGACGGCCGCTCACCTGAGCTGGTGGCGCAGCAGATCCTGGAGGGCCTCCCCTCGATCCTGAAGGAGCGCACTGCACCTCCCCTGGGGAGTCTGCAAGTGATCAATGAAGACGGAGAGGTGGGCCGCTCAATCAACTGATGGGTTCGGGGGCTCCAGGCGGATCGCAAACCACTGCACCATCACCCCCGGCTCCCGCTCCAGTTCACAGGCGGTTTCCAGCAGGCGCTGGGCGCGCTCCGATCCTGAAGAGAGATGGAGCAGATCCTGCGGGGTGGACTGCATCAAAGCCAGTTGCCCCTCCAGCCAGTCCAGGGTGTCGGCGGCGCTGAGCATCTCCTGTGGACGGCCCGGCTCGAGCACCACGTAGTGATCCAGCTCGCGAATCAGGGGATCGGACATGCGGGCAGGCGCAGCGCCAGGATCAACGGAAGCCTGCCATGCGCGATGGGATTGCGACCCCTGAAGCTCCTAGTCCTGCTGCTGCTGCTCCTCGTGGGGCCCAGCCAGGCCTGGGCGAGCAGTGAGCGCCTAGAGGAGCGCCTGGGGCAGTGGCCCAGCTGGAGCCTCCCGGCACCCCTGGAGCGGCCAGGGCAGCGGGACTTGATCTATCCGAGCTGGTTTGCCGGCGCGTGGATCGCCACCAGCCATGACCTCAGTGAACGGGAGCCAGATCTGAGCTACCCAGTGCGTTTTCAGATAGCAGCAGGCGGAGAGGTGGTGGGTGATCGCGCCTTCAACGCCCGTTCCATAGGCGAGGCCTTACTGGGGCCTCAGCTGCTGCAGGTCCGCAATGACCCGCGCAACCCCAACCGGCAACTCGCGGACCTCAGGGACGATCAACAGCTGGAATCCACGGTGACGGGACGCCGCAGTGAACAGCCAGGCCCCGACATCTTTCTGGCCGATGAGCTCAGCCTGCAGGTGCTGCATGGTCCTGGCGATCCCCGGGTGAGCCAGGTGGAAACCCTGAACCGCTACCGGCGGGTCAGCCCGGATCGCATTGAGGCCGAGCAATGGCAGGTGAGCTATGGCTCTCCATCCGAGGGCCTGATGGCCAAGGGGACCCGCAGCTGGCATGGAACGCTGCGGCTGGAGCGTCAGAGCTAGGGGCGAGCGAGCTGCTGGTTGATGCGGTCGCGCCAGATCCAGAGAGGAGCCAGGCTGGGGTCATCGGCCAGACCGGCCAGACCGCGACCCGCCAGAGGGCTACCGGCGGAAGCCGGGAACTTGATCAACGAGAGCTGCCCCATCACCGCCAGATCCGCCAGGCTCAGCTGTCCTCCCACCAGGTAGGGCTGAGCCTCCACCAGGACGGTGAGCTGCTCGAGGTTGTGGCGCAGCTGCTGAAGGGCACTGGCATCGAGGACCTGCCCCACCCCGCTCAACATCCCACCGGGGATCGACCCCAGCAGCGAGCGCAGGCCAGCGGGGGTGGCATCGGGGAGCAGACCATCCCGCAGCTGGGAATCCAACGCCGCCGCCTGCACCAGGGCTAGGCGAGCCCCAGCGGCAAGAGCGGTGTCAGCCCAGTCCTCCAGCAGCAGGACCTGCGCCCGCTGGGCCGGATCGGCGGGCAACAGGGCCGGCTCGGGGTACTTCTGCTCCAGGTGCAGGGCAATGGCCGTGGAATCGGCAATCACCTCCGAGCCATCCACCAGGACGGGCACCTGGCGCTGCCCCGACAGTCGGTAGAGCTCGAGTTGCCCCACCCCCGGGGTGACCTCCACCGTGATGAAGGGCAACTGCTTGCAGGCCAGCAGCAAACGCACCTTCTCGCAGAAGGCGGAATGGCGGAACTGATGGAGCTCAAGCATCGGCTGATGGGATCGCGCGGCAGCTTGTGCCCCTTGGGCGGCAGAGTAGCCAGCACAACTTGCCAGCCGCCCCAGCCCCCATGCGGGACTTTTTCCTGAACGTCACCCGCTACCCGCGCTACCTGATCGCCTTCGGCCTGGGCGTGGCGAACTCCGTGCTGGAGCCCCTGGCCCAGCGCCGCAGCAACCCCGTCACCGCCGTCGCCCTGATTGGAGCCCTGGTGAGCGGGCTCCTCAGTCTGGTGTTGATCCTGCGTGCCATGGTGACTCCAGAGGTCATCGCATAGGAATGGCGCAAGGTCGACGCGTCGAGCGGGTGGCAGCCCTGATCCGCCGTGAGGTGAGTGAGTTGCTCGTCAACGGCATCAAGGATGAGCGGGTCAGCCTGGGGATGGTCAGCGTCACCAATGTCGAGGTGGCTGGTGATCTGCAGCACTGCAAGATTTTCGTGAGCATCTACGGGAGTGCCGATGCCCAGCAGCAGGCCCTCGAAGGGCTTCGTTCGGCCGCCAACTACGTGAAGGGGGAACTGGGGCGCCGCCTCAACATGCGCCGCACCCCCGAGGTGGTGTTCCAGCTCGATCGCGGCATCGAGAAGGGCACCTCTGTTCTCGGTCTGCTCAACCAATTGGAGAGCCAGCGCCAGGAACGGGGCGAGGTCCCTGAAGGAACAGGGTTGCTTGAGGACGGTGGCCTCTGACCTGCGGCAGCAGCTCGCCAGCCTGCTGGTGGTGCGGGCCAGTGGGCACCGGCGCGATAGCCAACGGCGCTATCCCCGCTGGGAGTTAACCAACGAGGAGCTCCGTGCACTGCTGGAGGCAGGCGTTGGCGGGGTGATCCTGCTGGGCGGCAGTGCAGAGGAGCTGCGGCTGCGCTGCGAGCAGTTGCGGCAGTGGTCCGATCACCCGCTTCT
>JAURGL010000110.1 GCA_030833825.1 Vulcanococcus sp. SFB_649D_100_25
ATCAACCTGCAAAACAGCTTTCAACCCCAGGACATCACGGGGCGCTCGAAACCCCTCTAGGCCCAGCTGTGAGCAAGGTCACGCTCCGCTCGGCTGCCGATCACGGAGATCCCCGTTCGCCGCGGAGAGGGTGAGTGCAGTCAAGACCCCACAAGCCATGACCTTCTCACTCCCCGGTTTCGATCAGTGGACCTTTCAAGTGGTGATGTTCGGCAGCCTGCTGGTGCTCGAGGCCCTGCGGGATGGCCAAACCCTCAGCACCGTGATCGATCCGATGGACTCCACCTGCAGTCGCGCTCACGAGTTGCTCAACCGCCCCTGCTGCGCCCTGGTCGCCGCCCACCGATGAAGCTCAGGATCTCCGTCGCGCTCCTGGTCACGGCAGTGGCCCTCATGGGCTGCAGCAAGACCTTTGCCTCCAAGGCAGAGGCAGAGGCTGCCTGCAAACGCTGGATGCGTGAGGGCGGTGTCGTGTGGAGGGAGATTCCGGCGCCCCCGGACGCGCCCAAGGGCAGCGACACCCGCTGGTTCCCAGACTCCATTCGCTGGTGCGTGGATGAATCAGACACCCGGGAGTTCCGAGGTGGTTGGAGTGCCGTCAAACCTGGCACTCGGATTCCTCAGCCCCGGGATGAGGCGGCGGTCCGCCGCGAGAATGAGCTGCTCGAGATGGTTGGGGAGAAGCGCTTCCGCTACTGATCCCTAGCCAGGTTCAGGGAGGCTGTGTTGAATCCCACGGATCTGCTGGCATCTGCAGCGGTTGGCACTACCAAAGGGAAAGCCCCGCATGCACGGGTTGCAGCGATGTTCCATTCCCCCCATGCCGTCCCCGCCCACAGCTCGCGCGGGGACATGCAGATCGCCATGTTGCGTTGTCAGTTGCAGTTGCAGTGCAGCGGCTGCGCCTATCTCCAAGGCGACCCCGCTTGCCACGGCTTTTGCGGGCTGCATGGGGCTGTTCTGAGCCCCTACGCCCATTTCTGGCGTGCCTGCACTGGCAAGCACCTCCGCATGGAGATCCCCCTGAACTGACCGCCCATCAGGGGGTTGCACTGGTGGCTTCACCTGAGCCACAACAGAAGAGCAAGCGGGCAGCTTCTTCGTACCAACCATGCCCGCCACGACGGCCCTCGGATCCCCCCTCCGAGGGCTTTCGATTGGTCGGGCGCTGCCAAAACCCGCCGCTGTGTTCAGCATGAAGACGGTTTATCCGATTGCACCCGTGTCTGCTGCTGATCTCAACGCATTCCTCTCCAAGGTTGGTAACAACGAGGCCATCCGCAGCAAGATCCACGCGGCTTCTGGGGTGAATGACATCCTTGCCATCGCCGAAAGCCATGGCTTCAGCCTCAGCAAACCCGCCGTGATCCGGGCCCATGCGGAAGCCCTCTCCAAGGCCTCTGATCAGCAGCTGGAGCGGGTCAACACCTGGGGTGATGCCCTGATGCACTGCTTTGGGGCCACTGATGCTGATTGAGCCCTGGGCTTGAGATCTCAGCGTTTGGCGGAGCTGGGGTATTTGCTCCAGATCTCCAGCTCTTCCAGGCTCATCACGCCCTCACGGCGCTCTCCGTTGAGGTCCCAGGTGGGGTAAGCCCGAACCTTGGCCCCCATGCAGCGCTGACGGCCCGGCTCATCCTTGTCGCATTCCACGTAGGGCAGCAGTTGCACGGCTTCGAGCCCGAACAGCTCCTTCTGGGTGTTGCAGTGGGGGCACCACCAGGCCCCATAAAAGATCGCTCCCACCTGCTTGAGGTGATCGGCCAATTGCTTCTGCCGCGGGCTGGAGGGCGCCAGGGCCGGCGCCGGTGCTTCAGCTGCTGCGCTGGAGTCAGCGGCAGCAAGGGATGCGGGGGCGGAGCCCAGGACTAACAGCCCTGAGATCAGGGCTGCACCCGTGAACCGTCTGCTTTGCCACCAGCGCGCCATCACCCTTGAGCCCTTGGATGGGGACAAGTTAAGGGGGATCGCCACCTCCAACAGGCGTTCGGCCTTCCGCCCCGTTGGGGTCTCGCCGGGACAACCCCACTGCTGGGACACTTGAGGGGCCGTTGTTCGTTCTTCCCCTTTGCAGCGATGAGCGCCAACGGATACCGCGACTATTTCAAGGTGCTTGGGGTCGAGCGGGGCGCGGACGGAGACACGATCAAGCGGGCCTTCCGCAAGCTGGCTCGTCAGTACCACCCGGATGTGAACCCCGGGGACAAGGGGGCTGAAGCCAAGTTCAAGGAGATCAGTGAGGCCTATGAGGTCCTCTCCGATCCCGATAAGCGCCGTCGCTACGAGCAGTTTGGGCAGTACTGGAGCCAGGCTGGCGGCGCCGGTCCAGGCGGTGTCGATGTTGATTTCGGCCGTTACGGCAACTTCGACGACTTCATTAATGACCTGCTCGGGCGCTTCGGCGGCCCTGGCGGGGGCTCTGGCTTCCCCGGTGGTTTTGCCGGTGCCCCGGGCGGTTTCGGGGGGTTTGGATCAGGGTTCCCTGGCGGCTTTGGCACCGGAGGCTTTGCCGGGCCTGGCCCTGGTCGCTCCGCCGCGGCTCCGAACCTTGATGCGGAGGCCAGCATTTCCTTGAGCTTCTCGGAGGCATTCCGCGGCTGCGAGCGCACCCTCGCGGTGAACGATGAGCGCGTGCAGGTCCGGATTCCGGCCGGGGTGAAGCCCGGCAGCCGTCTGCGCCTCAAGGGGAAAGGCAACCTGCAGCCGGGCACGGGACGCCGTGGCGATTTGTACCTGAACCTTCAGGTGCAGGACCACCCTGTGTGGACCCTCGATGGGGATCAGCTCAAGGCTGACCTCCCCCTCAGCCTCGATGAGCTGGCCCTGGGCGGGGATGTTCGCGTTGCCACCCCGGATGGAGAGGCCACTGTGACCGTGCCCCCGGCGATGGCCGTGGGGCGCAGTCTGCGCCTCAAGGGGAAGGGGTGGCCCGTGAAAGGGGGACGCGGTGATCTCCTGCTCAGCCTCACCCTCAAGCAACCGGTGCGCTACAGCGATCAGGAACGCCAATTACTGGAGCAACTGCGGGCAGCCCGCAGCAGTGACCCACGCGCTGAATGGATCAGTGCTGCTCGCCTTTAGTGAAAGCGGGCCATTGTTGCCCGCATCGATCTACAGCTCACTGCAAAGATCCCGGGCTCATTGTTTTGGATAACGCTGCATTTTTGCTTCGTCCCTGAGGCGTTGGATGGTCCTGGCTGCGACCAGTTCCGCCGCGGCACCCGTTCCGATCTGCCGTGGTGTAAAAGTGGGTGCTCTCAGCCCTGGATGCATGGCCACCAAGCGCCGCAAGCTCAACAAGGAGATGGAGGCTGAGATGGCCGCGGCGCAGAAGAAAGTCGAGTTGATGTCAGCGAAGATTCGCGATATTCGCGATGAAGATATTCAGAATGAATTCGCGGAGGCCTTCGCGCGGGTGAGCGTCTCCCTCAGTCATCTGGTGGATGGGTATCGCGTCAACGGGTTCTGCGAAGAAACCGAGGGCACCCTCCATCTCTACCGCGGCCTGATGGAGCGCTTTGAAGAGGAATACGAGCTCTAGACGCCCCCTGATGGATTCGAACCATCGACCGGCTGCTTAGAAGGCAGCTGCTCTATCCAGCTGAGCTAAGGGAGCTTGGCGTCTTCGCATTGTGCCAGTAGGGCCGAGGCTTCTATGGTGGTGTGCTGCACAGCTTTGTTGTCATGGCCGCTCCAAGGCTGACCGAGAGCCAGAAACAGGAGCTGGTCGCCCGCTACCGCCAGGGAGAGACGGCTCAGGCCCTGGCGAGCAGCTATGGCTGCAGTCCCAACACGATCAGCCGGGTGCTGAAGGCTGGGATTGATGCCGACGAACTGGCTTCCCTGAAGAAGCAATCCCGCGGCCGGACCGGGGTGCCGGCTCCTCTCCCAAGTTCCGAGCCGGAGCCTGAGCTCGAGCAGGTGCCGGCTGTGCCCGAATCCTCAGTACCCAATGAGCCTGAAGAGTCCCAAGCTGAAGAGGACAGTGAGGACGGCGACGACACCACCGGTCGGGTCCTGGCCATCGACGATGCCGACGACTACGGCGATGACGACTCGGAGGATGGCCTCGGGGATGACGAGGACGACGGAGACGACCCGTCCAGCAGCGTTTTCACTCTGAACACTGGGGTCGCTTCCGGGCAGCCTCTGCTGGATCCGATCCCGTTGCTGCCGGGGCTCCTCCCCAGCAGTGTGTACATGTTGGTCGACAAGGTGGTGGAGCTCCAGGCGAAGCCCTTGAACGAGTTCCCCGAGCTCGGTTCCCTGCCGGAGGCGGAGCAGCAGAGGCAGGCTCTGATGCTCTTCACCAACCCCCGCCAGGCGAAGCGGCACTGCGGACGCAGCCAGCGGGTGATCAAGGTCCCCGACAGCGATGTGCTGCAGCGTCGCTCCTCCTATCTCGTGGCCCAGGGCATCACCCGTCTGGTGGTGGAAGGCGGGCTGCTTTACTCCCTGCCCGGATCCTGAGGGCTGCGGGGCAGCAGTAGGGCGGTCGTGGTGCCGCCGCTGATGACTCCGATCACCAGGGCAACTCCCAGCAGGAAGCCCGTGGGCAGTTCGGCCGTGCGCCCGAACCCCAGGTTCAAGCTGGCCCGCTGATTCAGGTTCTGGGACCCCAGGCAGAGGATCACCAGAAGGAGGAGGCCACCCCCCAGGCTTGCCAGCAGCAGACGCAGGCGCAGCAGCATCAGCTGGTTTCCTCGGATTGATGCAGCAAAGCGTAGAGGTCACGTTTGGAGAGGCCGGTGCTGCGGGCCAGTTGGCGGGCGGCATCGTTGCGGCTGAGGCCGGCCTGCACCAGGGCCTCCAGTTGCGTGATCAGCTCCGCATCACTGGGGCGCTCCTGGCTGAGCTGGGGGGCTCCTGCCAGCACCAGGGTGAATTCGCCCTGGGGAGGGGTTTGCTGGAAGTGGGCAAGGGCTGCCGACAGGGTTGGTCCCACCTGTTGCTCGTGGCGCTTGGTGAGCTCCCGGGTCACCGCCACCGGCCGATCCCCCAGTTCTGCCAGTAGATCCTCCAGCAAGGCCAGGAGCCGGTGGGGCGCCTCGAAGAGAACGACGGTTCGGGTCTCTGCGGCGAGCGCCGCAATCGCTGAGCGCCGTTGTGCCCCCTTGGAGGGCAGAAACCCCTCAAAGCAGAAGCGTCCTGAGGGCAGTCCGCTGCTGACCAGGGCGGTGGTGGCTGCGCAGGGGCCCGGTACGCAGATCACCTGCCGGCCCATGGCGCGGGCGGCAGCCACCAGGGCTTCGCCGGGGTCGGAGATGCCCGGGAGCCCTGCATCGCTGATCACGGCGATGGCCTCTCCCGCCTCGAGGGCCTCGAGCAATTCAGGGATGCGGGCGGCCTG
>JAURGL010000111.1 GCA_030833825.1 Vulcanococcus sp. SFB_649D_100_25
GATGGCGCAACTGCTGCAGAAGGTTGGCGTGGCTGAGGGGGACCCCCTTGGGTCGGCCCGTTGTCCCTGAGGTGTAGAGCACCGTGGCCAGCCGCGACTCGCCCCCCTCAGGCCAGGCAGGAGCCGGGGCCGAGGCTCCCCGCTGCAGCAGTTCATCCCAGGTGAAGCAGGGCAGGACCGGCACCACCGAACCGCGGTCCCCCTGCAGGATCACGACAAAGCGGAGCTGGCCGAGCAATTCACTGCTGAGCTTGAGCTCCTCCAGCAGATCGGCTGACTCCAGCACCAGGGCCACGGCCTGACTGTCTGCGGCGATGTAGCGCAGCTCGTCAACGGGGGCGCTGCTGCCGCGCACCGCATCGGCGGCGCCCAGCCGCATCAAGGCCTGATCCGCCACCAGCCAACGGGGGCTGTTCTCGGAAAACAGGGCGACCACATCACCCGGACGTACCCCAAGGGCGGCGAAGCCTGCAGCGGCCTGCTCGATGCGGCGATGCAACTCCTTGAAGCTCAGCTGCTCGGGAGGCTTGGCATGGGGGGCATCAAGTGCTGTGGCATCCCCATGGAGCTCCGCCAGCTGCCCCCAGAGCTGCTCAAGGCCCTGGAGAGCACTCCAGTCATGACGCGCCGCCAGGGCCCTGTGATCCTCCCGGCTACCGCTCCAGCTGATCTCGGCCATCGCTGTCTGGGGACGCATCACGACGCAGCAAAAGGTGATCACTCGGCCCCGGTCTTACCACCCCTGAAGCGCTTCCTGGGGGGATGGCGTGCGAAGCGTCAGCCCAAAGCGCCTACTGAAGGTCTCCAGAAGTGGCCCCCGCAGATCCGAGGCAGACAGCCCAGGGCACCAGTCAGCAACCCTTCCGACGGAGCGATCACGGATCCCGCAGGGCACCACATGGTCAAAGCCCTGGAGATCGGCATCCACGTTGAGAGCCAGACCGTGCTGAGTGACCCAGCGGCGGGCCCCCACACCAATGGCGGCCAGCTTGCGGCCCTCCAACCAGACCCCGGTGAGCCCGTCGAGGCGCCCGGCCTGCAGACCCAGCTCCGCCAGGAGCGTGATCACCACCTCCTCCAGTTCGCGCAGGTAAACGTGCAAATCAGCCCCGTGGCGCTGCAGGTTGAGTACCGGGTAGAGCACCAGCTGCCCTGGGCAGTGATGGGTCACTTCCCCACCCCGATCGATGCGAAAGAGGGGCGCCGGAGGATGCGCTGGATCAAAGCCAAGGAAGGCCGGATCGGCGCCCCGGCCGAGGGTGTAACAGGGCTCGTGCTCCAACAGCACCACCGCTTCAGGGGTGGTGGGGTCGTCCAACAGGCGCTGCTGCAGCTCCCGCTGCCAGGCCCAGGCGCGCCCGAAGGGCACCAGCCCCGCAGGCTCAAAACAGATTGCGTCGCCGCTTGTTGTGACTGTGGTGGAAATCACGCACCGTTCCTAGCGTTTCAGTGAGCCCAACGCCCAGGAGGCCAGGGATGAAGTTGTTGATTCACGGCCGCAATCTGGAGGTCACTCCAGCCATCCGCGACTACACCGAAGACAAGCTGAAGCGAGCCATCAGCCACTTCGATGGGATGGTGAAGGAGGCGGACGTGCATCTCTCGGTGGCCCGCAACCCGCGGGTGCCGCAACAAACCGCGGAGGTCACCGTCTTCGCCAACGGGACCGTGATCCGTGCCCAGGAGCGCAGCGAGAACCTTTACGCCAGCATCGATCTGGTGGCCGGCAAGCTGGCCAGACAGCTGCGTCGCTACAAGGACCGGCAGGGGGATCACCACCACAGCCACGGTCATCACGCCAGCCACACCCCCAGCCTCTCGGACGTGGCGGGAGACGGAGCTGTGGCTGGCTCACTCCTGGATGGGAAAGAGGCCTCTCTGCCCAGCCGGGGAGTGCGCCGCAAGTATTTCGAGATGGCCCCGATGAGCGTGGACGACGCCCTGCACCAGCTGGAGCTGATCGACCACGACTTCTATCTGTTCCGGGATGCCGCCAGCGGAGAACTGCAGGTCATCTACCGGCGCAACCACGGTGGTTTTGGCGTGATTCAGGCCAAGTCCTGACCTTTGGGCCTGAAACTGAAGGCAACCATCAGCGCCTTGCCTTGCGCGACCTGCCCGATCTCGCCCCGCTGATCGACCACGCCCTGTTGGATCCCCACCAGGGCCGTGACGCGGTTCTCGTCTGCTGTGAGCAGGCACGCCACTTCAACTTTGCTGGGGTCTGTGTCGCATCGCGCTGGTTGCCCGAAGCCCGCGAGCGCCTCGGGCCCAGCGGCGGCCGGGGCCCGAAGCTGATCAGCGTGGTGGGGTTTCCCTTCGGGGCGATCCCAGCCGAGATCAAACGTGCTGAGGCGGAGTGGGCGGCGGCGGCCGGAGCCGAAGAACTGGATGTGGTCCCGGACTTTGGGGCTCTTGCCGATGGGGATAGCCGCGTCTTCTGCAACGACTTGGCCCCGATCACCGAACTGGGGCTGCCCGTGAAGGTGATCCTTGATGTCGCCCGGCTCAGCCCGGAGACCCTGGCGTGGGCCGTAGAGGCCAGCATCGATGTGGGGGCCACGATGCTCAAGACCGGCACGGGCTTTGGCCCAGCGGTGAGCGTGGATCAGGTCAAGCAGCTGCAACAACTCGCCCGGGGCCGCGCCGCCGTGAAGGCTTCGGGGGGCATCACCGATCTGGATCAAGCGATCGCCCTGGTGGAGGCTGGCGCCAGCCGTCTGGGGACGAGCCGGGGTGTGGCCCTGATCGAGAGCCTCCGCGCTGAACCGTGAGTGGTGAGCAGCGCCTGGAGGGCCTGGTGCTGCGCAGCAGCCCCCTGGGGGAGCAGGACCGCCTGATCACCCTGCTGAGCAACGCAGAGGGGTTGACCCGGCTCGCCGCCCCCGGGGCCCGCAAACCGAAGAGCTCCCTGGCGGCCGCCGTCCCCCTGGCGGTGTTGAGCCTGCAGGTAGGTGGGCGCAGCGGACTGAAGCGCATCCGGCAACTGCAGGTGCTGCGCAACTTCTCAGGCCTGGCGGAACGGCTGGAAACCCTGGCGGCAGCGCAGGGGCTGGCGGAGCTGGCCCTGGCGCTCGTCCCGAGCGGCGATGCCGTGGAGGGGCTCCTGGAGGACCTGTTGGTCCAGCTGACCCGCCTTGAGCTGGTGGTGAAGGAGCACCAACCGAACCTCGAGGCCCTGGCCATCGCGGTGCAGGGGATCACCCACCTGCTGGCCCTCGGGGGCTATGCCCTGCCCCTGGCCGCCTGCGCCCGCAGCGGGGAAGCCCTGGAGCCACCCCTGGGCAATTGGGAGTGGCGCTGCAGCCTGATCCCCAGCGAAGGGTTTGTGATCGGGGCGGTCCCCGGAGCACAACTGGTCCTGAACGCCTCGGAACTGGCGTTGCTGCAGCGCCTGCTGCGGCCAGCCCTGCCGCGCAAACGGGATGGTGAGCTGATGGGGCCTGAACCGGTGTGGCTCCGGCTTCTGCAACTGCTGGAGCTGTGGAGCCGGGAGCATCTGGGCCGCAGCGCCCGCTCCTGGCGATTGTTGAGACAGTGCTTCAGCGATGGGGCATCATCGGGAGCCGGCGGGCCGAGCAGACCTTGAGCGAACTTCCGCGATCTTCAGGGCTCCAGGGCGTTCTGGCCCTGCCGGAATTTCGCAAGCTGTGGCTGGGGCAGATCTTCAGCCAGCTCGCCGACAAGTTCTACATCGTCTTGATGGTGTTCCTGATCGCCCAGTACTGGGTGACCGCAACACCTCCCGAAGGCGGTGCCCTGGCCGAAGCCGCCGGAGCCCTCAACCTGAGCCTTGAAAGCCGGGCCCAGTTGATCACCCTGCTGGCGACGGGGATCTACGTGGCCAACACCATCCCAGCGATGGTCCTCGGCCTGGTGGCAGGGGTCTGGGCCGATCGCTGGCCCAAGCGGGAGGTGATGGTGGCCTCCAACGCGATCCGGGCAGGCCTGGCCCTGCTCACCCCCTTCTGCCTCCTGGATGGCCCCCACTGGCTGGGGCTGAGTTGGGGCTACTGGGCCCTATTGGTGATCACCTTTCTGGAATCGGTGCTCACGCAGTTCTTTGCGCCGGCTGAACAGGCCGCCATCCCGATGCTGGTCCCAAGCCGGCAGTTGTTGGCCGCCAACTCCCTCTATCAGGCCACCAGCATGGCGGCCACGATCGTGGGCTTCGCCCTGGGAGATCCGATCCTCAGGCTCCTGAAGTACGGCCTCAGTGCCGTGGGGATCAGCAACGGGGAATTCGCCCTGCTTCCCCTTTGCTACGGCCTGGCGGCCCTCTCCATCGCCTGGATCCGGCTGGAGGAAAGCCCAATCCGCAGCCACGACGAGAACATCTGGCGGGAAATCTCCGATGGCCTGTCCGTCCTGAAGGAACGCCCCAGTGTGCGCAGCGCCCTGCTGCAACTGGTCCTGCTCTACAGCCTGCTGGCAGCCCTCTATGTCTTGGCCATCAGCCTGGCCTCGGCGATCCGGCAGCTGGGTCCAACCCAGTTCGGCACCCTCCTGGCGATGAGCGGCATCGGCCTGGCCCTCGGGGCCGTGGCCGTGGCCCAGGTCGGGCATCAATTCAACCGCCGGCGGTTGGCCGCCGCCGGACTGGGCACGATCGCCTGGAGCCTGGTGCTCCTGGGGCAGCTGCGGGGGAACCTGGCCTTCACCCTGACCCTCTGTGCGGTGCTCGGGGTCGGGGCGGCCCTGCTGGCGATCCCGGCCCAGACCACCATTCAGGAAGACACCCCAGAGTCGATGCGCGGCAAGGTGTTTGGCCTGCAGAACAACCTGATCAACATCGCCCTCAGCCTCCCGTTGGTGCTGGCCGGGGCGGTGGTGAGCCGCTACGGACTGCTGCCGGTGCTCTGGGCCCTGGCAGCCCTGGCGGTGGCGGCTGCCCTGCTCGAGCAACCCTGGAAACGCTGCTAGCGTCAACCATTGGTCGCATTGCTTCTGCGTGCCGCACATCGCCTGGTTGGGCAAGAAGTCACCCTTCTGCGGCAACGTCACCTACGGCCTCACCACCACTGAAGCGCTGCGCCAGCGGGGCCACGAGATCAGCTTCATTCACTTCGACACCCCAGCAGCGGCACAGGGACGTCAACCCGAGAGCAGCGACACCAACCCTGAAGTCGCCCTGCCGTACCTGGTCAAATCCCAGGTGTACACGATTCCATCGCCGGGGGCCCAACGGGAACTGCGGGAATCTCTGGAGCGGCTGAGGCCCGATCTGGTCCACGCCAGCCTCACCCTCTCCCCGCTTGATTTCCGCCTACCGGATCTCTGTCAGCAGCTGGGGGTCCCCCTGGTGGCCACCTTCCACCCGCCATTC
>JAURGL010000112.1 GCA_030833825.1 Vulcanococcus sp. SFB_649D_100_25
CTGGTTCCTGCTCAAGCCGTCCGACATCTGGAAGATCGCGGACAGCGGCCTGCAGTTCTCGATGAGCGACTCGGCGACGATCGAGCAGGACAGCGCTCCGGCGGGCGCGGGCGATACGCCGACGGCGGCATCGGCCACGCTGATGTCGAGACGGCCGCCCTCGCGGATGGTTTTCTGAATCGACTTGAACACGCCCCGAGGCAGGGCCTCCTTCATCCGATCCAGCGTGAACACATCGCTGGCCCAGGTCTCCTGCAGTGAGGCAGGGCTCTGCACAGAGGCGGGCTTGCGGCGTTGGATGGTCTGAAGGGCAGCAAAACGCTCAGCGCTCGGCATGGCCGGTTGGTATCAGGTCGCACCATCATCACGGAACGCGGTTCAGCGCTTCCGCGGCAGGCTCCAGTAGATCAACAGCAACAGCTGGAGTAGCCAGAGAAGTGGCAGAGCGACAGCGCTGATCGGGCGCAGCTGAGGCACCAGCACCAACCAAACGATTCCGTAGCCAAGGGCGGTGGCCAGGGCGATCGACAAAGCCACGATGGCCACAATTCGCCCCCAGCGACGCCGGGCCAACAGGGCCGCCGATGCCACCACCCCCAGCACCAGGGCAGGGAGAACCGCCGCAAGACCCACCACCAAGCGTGCAGTGGCCAGGGGGGCATCCAGGGCTAACCAGAACGGCAGGACCAGCAAGCCGATCACATTCAGGCTGAGCCCAACAGCGGCGAGTCCTCGATCGAGGGCCGGGGTGGGGTGCATCAAGCGGATTCAGCTCACCCCAGTCAATCCGGCATAGCGAAGGGTGCGCCAGGCACCGGTGGAGGTGCGGCGCTCGAGGCCCACATGAAGCGAGACGTGCCGCCGCTGCTCCGCACAGGTGGTGGCTGGAGAGATCAGGCCCTGATCGATCAGCCAGCTCAAGGCAGCCTCCTGAGCACTCTCAAGGCTGTCGAACCAGTCATCGAGCACCGGGTGGGGCTCGCCAGAACGATCCGTGAGCCGAAACAGGGCGGGAGATGCGGAGGAAGAAAAGAGCATCACAACTGACACTCAACACAGGGAATGAAGTGATCGTGAGACCAACGGGGGCGTCAATCTGCAGCGCAAGGCACAGGTTGGAAGATTGAGACCTGCAGCCCTAGGCCTGCCAGGCCACAAAACCCGCATGGCGCAAGGAACGCCAGGAACCACTGGGGGTGCTCATCTCCACACCCACCTGAAGGGCCAGCTGGCGCTCCCGTTCGCGCTGATCGGCGCGAGGCTCCACCAGGCCCTGCTGCTCCAGCCACTCCATCGCTGCCTCCAGCGCCAGATCGAGGCTCTCGAAGCATTCATCCAGCACGGGATGGGGCTGCCCCTGCCGATCGGTCAGGCGGTAGAGGCGCGTGGAGGTCGCCTGCCGAGACGCGTAAGCCATGGGCCAAGCCTGATCGGATCCGCTGGAAGCGCAGGTGCCCTGGAGCACACCCACGCGTGCGGCTCAACCCAGATCAAACAGCAACAGATCGGCTCCCGCGGCACCGGCCTGCAGCGAGGCCTGCGCGGGCACGGTCGTGAGGCCCAGGCCATCACCCCGCCGCAGCAACCAAGGCTGCTCAATCTCTCCATCGATCAGTTGCAGCCAGGCCGAACCGCACAGAGAAGGCAAAGCGAGCTCCGCACCGGGCTGAAGCTGAGCCCGCCACAGCCGCACTGCGCGATGGATTGCCATCGCCTCAGCCCGGGCCTCAGGGTCGATCAGGGCTGTCCACCCCTGGGAGAGCTGAAAAGGCTTCTGCTCATAGGCAGGCTCCACCCCCAGCTGATCTGGCTCAATCCAGATCTGCAGCAGACGGCAGGGCTGATCACCTCCATTGAATTCGCTATGCACCACCCCGGTGCCGGCGCTCATCCGCTGCACCTCACCGGCCCGCAGCACCTCCGAGTGCCCCATCGAATCGCGGTGATGCAGCTCGCCTTCCACCATCACCGTGATGATCTCCATGTCGCGGTGGGGATGCATCCCGAAGCCCTTCCCAGCGGCGATCACGTCGTCGTTGATCACCCGCAGCGGCCCGAAGCCCATCCAGGCCGGGTCGTAGTGCGAGGAGAAGGAAAAGCTGTGCCAACTGTCGAGCCAGTTGAGCTGGCTGTGGAACCGCTCAGCAGCGGGTCGCAACAGGGGGGTCATGCGCTGGCGGGCTGGAGCCGCTGCAGTCTGGCCAGCAGGTCGGCAATGCTGTCGTCCTTGGCTGGCTGGGTGGCATTGCTCACCAGCTGGCGCCCGACCACATGGGCCCCCAGGTGGGCGAGCTGCAGGCGCAGAGCAGTCATCACGGTGTACCCACCGCCGCCGGAATGGGTGGCGATCACCACGGGACGCCCATTGAAGAGGGCCCGGAAGTCATCCCCCTGCACAGAGAGCCAGGCGATCGCACTGGTGAGGACCGGAGGGATCGAACCGTTGTATTCCGGTGCACAGATCACCCAGCGGGGGGCACGCATCAGCCGGGCCTCCAGATCAGGCAACGCCGGTGGGGTTCCAGCCGCCATGGCCCGCGGGGTGAACAGGGGCAACTCCAGGGAGGTCAGGTCGAGCACCTCCGCAGACAACCCCTGACGCTCCGCCTCAGCGGCGAAGCGCTGCGCCAGTTTCAGGTTCTCGCCATTGCTGGCGGCCAGCACCAGCAGATCAGAGCTCACTTGACCCCTGGGATGAAGCGACGCTCATGGTCAGCCCCCTTGAGCATGCGGTTCCAGTACACCCATGGGAGGACGACCGTTTTCATCACCCACATGCTCCAGCGCTCCTTGGTGGGATCCAGGGGGAAGGAAGGGGTGGGCTGCTGCTCGTAATTGAACTCAGCCATGATCGTTTTGCCGTAGCCGGTGATCAGCGGGCAGCAGCTGTAGCCGTCGTAGGACCCATCGCCCTGGCCGCCATCGAGCTGAGCCAGCAGGTTGGTCACCAGCACCGGGGCCTGGCCGCGAACGGCAGCGGCGGTCTTGGAGTTGGGCATCCCGCTGACATCGCCGATGGCGAACACGTTGGGGAAGCTGACGTGCTGGAGGTTGTGCTTGCCCACATCCACAAAACCGCTGGCCGCCGCCAGGGGGCTGGAGGCCACCACATCAGGGGCCGCCATCGGCGGGGTCACATGCAGCAGTTCGTAGGCGATCACCTCTTCTTTGGGCTCTTCTCCCTCTTTCGTCACCTTGAACACCGCTTCTTTGCTGGAGGGGCGCACCTCGATCAGGGTGTGGCCGTAGCGGGCATCAATCCCCTTGCGGGCCACCACCTCCCGCAGCGGGGCCGCATAGGTGGGAACCCCAAAGATGCCCGGCGTGGCAGTGGCATAAATCACCTTGCTCTTGGCCGCCACGGCGGGATCACGCTTGATCGCGTCGTCGGCCAGATAAGCGATCTTCTGCGGGGCACCGGGGCACTTGATCGGCATCGGGGCGCAGGTGAAGACAGCGTTACCCCCCTTGAAGTTCTGGATGCACTCCCAGGTGTAAGCCGCGAAATCCTTGGAGTAGTTGCTGCACACCCCGCCTTTGCCCAGGGCCTCCGGCAGGCCCTTGATGGCCTCCCAGTTGAGCTTCATCCCGGTGGCCACCACCAGGGCGTCGTAACTGAGGGTCTGGCCGCCCGTGGTCGTCACGGTGTTGGCGGCGGGATCAAAGGCGGCGGCACCTTCTCGGATCCAGGTCACGCCGACCGGGATCAGGCTGGCTTCTGAGCGGCGGGTCTGCTCCAGGCTGAAGACCCCACCACCCACCAGGGTCCAACCGGGTTGGTAGTAGTGATCGGTGGCGGGCTCAAGGATCGCCAGATCCAAGCTGGGTCGCGCTTTCTTGAGGCGCGCAGCGACGGTGATACCGGCGGCGCCGCCACCCACAATCAAGACCTGGTGATGGCCCATGGCCGCTGGAGCAAAGGAGCTGATCCCCCAGATCTAACCAGAACGGGGGACACCGGCAGCCCCGCTCAACCGATCACAACAAAGAACAAAGTCATAACGACTACGGATAAGCGGGTTAGACTGTGGGCATTCGCCGCTGACACCGCGTGGACTCCACCAACCCCAGCACCCTCGCCAACCTGGAAGCCGCCTTCGGGGGCGAAAGCATGGCGAACCGCAAATACCTCTTCTTTGCCGATGTGGCCAAACAGCTCGGCAATGCCGAGCTAGCCAAGTTGTTCCGCGACACCGCCGCCCAGGAGACGGAACACGCCTTCGCCCACTTCCGCCTGCTGCACCCCGAATTAGTCGTCGACGATCCAGCCACGCTGAACGAAGCCGAAAAACAGACCGTGCTCAGCCGCTGCCTGGAGCTGGCGATCGAAGGGGAGACCTACGAGTACACAACGATGTACCCGGAGTTCGCGGCGCAGGCCAGAAGCGATCGCGATCAGGGGGCACAGGCTGAGTTCGAGGAACAGATTGATGAATCCCGCGAGCACGCCGGCATCTTCCGCAGCGCGGCTCGCAACTTCGGCCTGCTCACTCCGGTGGAGCACCACCATGCCGATCGCTACAGCGCCGCCCTCGGAGCCCTCAAAGGCGAACCGGTTCAGGCGCAGCCGATCAACACCACAGGGCTCTGGATCTGCAAGGTCTGCGGCGTGATCTACAACCCAGCCGATGGCGACCCGGATTCAGGCATCGCCGCCGGCACCCGCTTCGAAGACATCCCAGGCGACTGGCACTGCCCCATCTGCGGCACCCGCAAGGCGAACTTCATGCCTTATCAAGCAGCCGCCTGAACCCTTTGAGCAGCCTAAAAATCCGGGGAAATTTCGAGCACCCAGCTACCCAGGTAGCCAGAGACAGGAACATTCCCGGGGGCCTGCCCAAGGGCATTGAACTGATACATCCCCGGGTTGTAGGGGTTGTAGAGGCGCATGTGCACGCCGATGCTCTTGCCGGTAGGCACCGGCCGATCCGGGAAGATCTCCACCGCCGTGCTGTCGGCGCTGACCTCCACAGTGGCGGGGATCACCTCTTTGCAGCCTGTCTTCTCCCTCACACCACGCCACATGTTGCAAGCCAATAGGTTTGACGCGGAGCAATTTTCTGCGCCCATTCCTCTATTTGGTGTGAGGACCATGAAACTGTTCCAGAAGCTTCTTCTGGCACCTGCTGCCCTGGGCCTGATGGCTCCTGTGGCTGCATCTGCCGCTGATCTCAACATCGCTGGCGTGAGCCAGTACGGCTCTGAGGAGCAGGTGACTTCGATCACCCAGTTCTCCGACGTGAAGCCCACCGACTGGGCTTATCAGGCTCTGAGCAACCTGATCGAGCGCTACGGCTGCGTAGCCGGCTACCCCA
>JAURGL010000113.1 GCA_030833825.1 Vulcanococcus sp. SFB_649D_100_25
GATTGCGCAATGGCAGCAGCGCCTGAAGCAGGAGTCCTGGGATTGCAGGCTGGTGACTGGCCTCGGGACGCAGCGCGATTGGGAGCAACGTTGTGAGGCGATGCTGCAGGTTTAGCCGCTCCAGCTCTGCCAGAGCAGGCCACTGGCCAGGGGAACCGTGAGGTTGTCGACGCCAAACCAACTGCACTGCTCCAGCGCCGTTGCCACCAGGGCGATCAGGAGCAGTGCACTGCTGGCCGGAGCTGCCTGGCCGCTCGCCATGGCCAGTCCCCGCAGGGCGATCAGGGTCAGGAAGCTGGCCGCGGCCATGCAGCTGGTGCCGGCCAGGGACTTGGTTTGTCCAAACAGACTCCAGCGCGGTGAGATCAGCTGCGGCCCCACCAGCCCCGCCAGGCCATCGCCGATGGCCATGACCATGACGCCTGCGGCCACGCTCAGGGGCTGAAGGGGCCAGAACAAGGCCAGCAAAATCGTGATCGATGCGCCATAGGCGATGGTTCCGTAGCTCTGCCGGCCCACGTCCTCCACGGCCGGCAGGAGGCGGAAGCGGTGATTCAGGGCTGTCGCCAGCGTGACCAGCGCCGCTGCCGCGATGGCCAGCTCGCGCCCAATCCCGAAGGTCCAGGCCCAAAGGACCACGGGTCCTGTGCCGATGTGGACCACTTTGCGGCTCCACTCACGCTGGCTGTTCCAGCGACGTCGAACAGCAAGAGCCGTCCCCACCACGGCGGTGAGCCACAGCAGGACAACGGCGATACCGAGGAGCTGTTGGGCTGTGATCACCGTCAACAGCTCAGGGATCAGGCGGCCTGTTGATAGTTGGTCATCAGGCGCAGCTTCAGGATCGCCTTGGACTCCAGCTGCCGCACCCGCTCGCGCGAGACATTGATCTGGCGTCCGATCTCGGCAAGGGTGAGGGGCTCCTGGCCAGCCAGGCCGAAGCGCAACTCGATGATCTTGCGCTCCCGCTCGTTGAGTTGGGAGAGCCAGGTGCCGAGGTGTTCTTTCTGCAGGTTGCGGTCCATGGAATCCATGGACTCATTGCTGTTGGGGTCAGCAATCAGTTCCCCGAGGGTGCTGCGATCGTCGTCGCCGCGGGCATGGGCGTCGAGTGATGCGCAGGGGGCGCTTTGGGAGATCAGTTCTTCCAGCTCATCAGGAGTCATGCCCAGGGCATGGGCCAACTCGAGGCGATTCGGTTGACGGCCGAAACGGTGGGAGAGCTCCCGGGTGACGCGGCGCATCTTCGAGAGCTTTTCGCTCACGTGGATGGGTAAGCGAATGGTGCGTGCGCTGTTGTCGATTGCCCGGGTCATGCCCTGGCGAATCCACCAGTAGGCATACGTCGAAAACTTGTATCCCATGGCCGGGTCGAACTTGTCGACGGCGCGCTCCAGGCCGATGGCGCCTTCTTGAACAAGGTCCAGCAGTTCAAGGCCCTGGTTCTGATACTTCTTGGCGACGCTCACCACCAGTCGCAGGTTGGCGGCCATCATCCGGTCGCGGGCCCGGGTCCCCATGCGGATCTGGTGCTTTTGGCGAGCGGTGAGATCAGCTTCTGGCAGTTCCTGCAGACGCTTCATCGCCTGCACATGGTGGGCCAGTTCGATTTCCTCAGCGGGGGTGAGTAGCGGTACCCGCCCGATATTGCTCAGGTACCAACCGATTGAATCCGCACTCAGGCGACCTCCCTGCCGGGATGCCGCTGTTCGTGTTGGCGTTTTGTTGGTTGAAGGCCCGGATGCAGCGGGATTGTTTGCAGGCATGGCACCGTTTGCGAGGGCTTCGGTGGATGCTTTCGCGTTGCGAGTGCCTCTGGGTGATTGCAGAGGTGAACTCACGGGCGAAAAGCAGCTTGAGTTGGCCGGAATTTAGCACTCCTGGCCAGCCGAGATTGCAGCGAATTGGAAGACTTGCTGCATTAATTCCGTCAGGTTTTCTTCCTGTTCGTATCGAGGGCTACCCCCTTGTGTCAGCTGGACTTAGGCCTCTTCTCCAGTGCTCCATCAATTCGGCTTGGACGGCAAAGTTGTCGTCGTCAGGAATGCGCCGCGTGAAGCTCCCATCGCTTTGCATGTCCCAGGCGGTGCAGTTGTCAGCCAGATAGGTGTTGATCAACCGCACCATGCGTTGATGAAGCTCCGGATCCTCAACGGGAACGACGGCTTCAACACGGCGATCCAAGTTGCGTCCCATCCAGTCAGCGCTCCCGAGATACACCTCGTCCTGGCCCCCATTGGCGAACCAGAAGAGGCGCGAGTGCTCTAAGAAGCGACCGATCACGCTCGAGACCCGAATGTTCTCGCTCACGCCCTCCACCCCAGGCTTGAGGCTGCACATTCCTCGGATCACCAGATCGATCTGCACGCCGGCCTGGGAGGCCTCGTAGAGCAGGGCGATGATCCGGGGGTCCACCAGGGCGTTCATCTTGGCCTTGATGCCGGAGGCTCGTCCTGCCTTGGCGTGCTCGATTTCGCGTCGGATGAGTTCCATCATTCGGCGCCGCAGCGTCACCGGAGCCACCAGCAGTTTCCTGAATTCCTGCTGCTTGGAGAATCCGGTGAGGTAGTTGAACAGTTCGGCCAGATCCTGCCCCAGTTCCGGACGGGCCGAAAGCAGCCCCAGATCGGTGTAGAGCTGCGCCGTCCGTGAGTTGTAGTTGCCAGTGGCGATATGGCAGTAGCTGCGTAGGCGCTCTTTTTCCTTGCGGACCACCAGGGTGATCTTGGTGTGGGTCTTCAGGCCGATCACCCCATAGACGACGTGCACCCCGGAGCGCTCCAGCTGCCGCGCCCACTGGATGTTGTTGTCTTCGTCGAAGCGGGCCTTCAGTTCCACCAGCACCATCACCTGCTTGCCGTTTTCAGCGGCGCGGATCAGGGCGGCGATGATCGGAGAATCCTTGGAGACCCGATAGAGGGTCATCTTGATGGCGAGCACCGAAGCGTCATCGGCGGCCTGATTGATGAATTCCTCCACGCTTGTGGAGAACAGGTCGAAGGGGTGTTGCAGGAGCACGTCGCCCCGTCGCAGCACCGAAAAGATGCTTTCGAATTCTTCAGCCTTGATGGAGCCATCTTCCAGGAGGCTTTTCTGGGCCCGCGCAAGGCTGTATGGGGTCCGGCCGCGGTGGGGGGTGTCCTTCAGCTTGGGCAGTGGGACCGCCAGAAGACTCATCAGATCGTCGAGTCCCAGTGGGCCGCCGATGCGATAGAGGTCTTCGGGCTCAACGCCGGTGCCCTCGAGGAGGAGTTCCACAACGGGATCGGGCATCTCGTCGGCCACTTCAAGGCGCACCACCTCACCGCCCATGCGCCGTTTGCGCAGCCCTTGCTGCAGCGCTTCCATCAGGTCGTCGGCTTCCAGGTCCCTTAGTTCCAGGTCGGCGTCGCGGGTCACCCGGAAGAAGTAATGCCCCTCCACCTCCATGCCGGGGAAGAGCAGTTGGAGGTTGAAGGCCACCACCTGCTCCAAGGGCACTGCTGAGAAGGCCGGCTTGGGTTCGAGGTCGGAGAGCTCCCCCGGTAGTTCCACGAACCTGGGGAGATTTTTCTGCGGCACCTTCACCCGGGCGAACTGTTGTTGTCCGCTCTCGGGATCGCGGATCAGGGCCGCGATGTTGAGGCTCAGATTGCTGATGAAGGGGAAGGGGTGAGCTGGGTCCACCGCTAGGGGCGTGAGCACCGGAAAGATGGCTCTCTTGAAGTAGTCGTTAATCCAGTCCTTCTGTTGGGGATTGAGGTTGCGGTAGTCGATCAGGTGGACGCCTTGTTCCGCGAGTTGGTGTTTGAGGTAGTGGCGGTAGTGGGCTTGCTGCTGCTCCAGCAGCGGGGCAAGGCCCTCTCGGACGAGGGCCAGTTGCTGGCTTGGGGTGAGTCCGTCGTCGCTGAGTTTCTGAACGCCTGCTTCCACCTGTGACTTCAGAGAAGCCACGCGCACCATGAAAAATTCGTCGAGGTTGTTGCTGAAGATGGCGCTGAATTTGGCCTGCTCCAGCAGTGGGGTGTGCTCACTCAGTGCCTGGGCGAGCACCCTTTGGTTGAAGGCGATCCAGCTCAGCTCCCGGTTGATGTAGAGCTCAGGAGCAACCACTGGATCAGCCATGCGTGGGCCGCAACCTTCTGGTCAACAACGTAGCAATCAGAAGGGTTTTTCAGCTTTGCGGGGAAGTCCTCCGGCCACCAGGCTTGCGACCCCGATCAGCACGGTGATGCCCAACCAAAACGGACTGCGTTGTCCGATCACGTCATAGGCCAGTCCGGCCAAGGGGGGACCGATAAAGCTCCCGAGGCTTTGCAAGCCCTGCAAGCTGCCAAGGGCAGCACCCTGGCCGCTGTCATCGAGGCGCCGCGACACCAGTGCCCGCAGGCAGGGAGTCACCAGCCCGGTTCCCAGCGCCAGGACAGCCACTGCCGAAAACACCACGGTTCTGGCGTTGTCGCTATTGGCCAGGGGAATCAACAGGCAGCCGGCGATCACAAACCCCAGGCCCGCCAGGGTCAGACGCCACTCCCCGAAGCGCTTCACCAGGGGGCCAATCAAGCCTCCTTGCACCACCGTGGCGACGACGCCCACCACCAGGAAGGCGGTGGCGGCGAGGGATGGCCCCCAGTTGAAGGCCTGTTTGAAATAGAGAACCAGGACGGCCGTAAAGCCGTTAAACGCCAGGAAAAAGAGGAAGAAAGCCCCGCAGAGTCGGCGCACCTGTGGATTGGTGAACACCTTCTGCAGGGCCGTGAAGGGGTTGAGATCCCGCTTGCGGGGTAGGGCCAGGCGCGCTTCCGGTGGATGGGTTTCCGGCAGAAGGGTCACCACCAGCAGAAGATTCAGGAGGGCGAATCCCGCCGCTGCCCACACCGGCAGGGTCACGTTCAGGCCAGCCAGCAGTCCCCCGAAGGCCGGACCGAGGATGAAGCCCAGACCAAAGGCCACCCCGATCAACCCGAAGGCCTTGGCCCGGTTCTCCGGGGTGGAGATGTCCGCCAGCACTGCCCCCGCGGTGGCTGCGGTGCCACCGCTCACCCCATCCACCAGGCGTGCCACAAAGAGGAGGATCAGGGGCAGGCTGGTCCCGGCCGCCCAGGGGATGCTCTGCCAGTTGATGCTCACGGTCAGGGCGAACAGACTCAACCCCAGTACTGAGCCGGCCACGCAGGTGCCAATCACTTCGCGCGTTCGGGCCTTGAGGTCCGCACCGGTCAGCGACGCTTCCTTCTCCTTGGCCACACCAATGGCCTTCTCCAAGGACAGATCCTCGGAGGCGGAATCGAGCGA
>JAURGL010000114.1 GCA_030833825.1 Vulcanococcus sp. SFB_649D_100_25
TGTGGGACCGGTGACCAGGATCAGACCCCTGGGACGGCGGCTGGTTTCCTCCACCACCGGCGGTAGTTCCAGGCTTTGGAGACTGGGGATGCTGCTGCCCAGGGCCCGCAGGCAGGCGGCATAGCTACCCCGCTGCCGGTAAACGTTGACCCGGAACCGCGAGACCCCCTTCAGCCCATAGGCGCAGTCCAGCTCCCAGGTCTGCTCCAGTTGTTTGCGCTGGGCGTTGTTGATCAGCGAAAAGATCAGACGGTTGCAGAGGTCTTCACTGAGCCGCTCCTCGCGCATCGGCTTGAGGGCTCCGCTGAAGCGGCCGTAGGGGGGTTGGCCTGCCGCCAGATGCAGGTCGCTGCCGCCCCCATCCACCAGCTCCTCCATCAGCTGCTCGATCTGGAGCTCCATCGACGGCGCGCGGCTGATCCCTGCCCGCAGTCTGTGAACGGCCAGGGTCGCTGGCAATGCCGCCGTTAGTGGATACCCCTCGGCGTCAGGCAGTAGGGGCACTCCAGCCATTCATCCCGCATACCGGCTCCGCAGCCCTGGCAGGTGATGGTGTGCAGGGCCTTGGCGCGGCGCTCCGATTCAAGGCTCGAGTCGGTGAGGATCATCCGCTCGATCTCCTCGAGGGTGGTGTGGCCCTGCCGCACCAGATCCAGCCCATAGCCCAGCAGGGTTTTCATCCCGGCCTCCACCGCCAGCTTGCGCAGGCGATCGGTGCTGGCCTCCTGGGCGATGGCCGTGGCCAGGGTTTCGTTGATCCGCAGCACCTCGTAGACGCCGACGCGGCCGCTGTAGCCCAGGCCCTGGCAACTGGGGCAGGGATCGCTGGTCTTATCGAGATGGCGCTGTGCCCTGTAGAAGGTCACCGCCTGCTCGTTGCTGGCGAAGAGGCCAAAGCGGCCCAGGTCCTGCTCGCTGGGGTGATAGGCCTGGCGGCAGTCCGGGCAGACCCGCCGCACCAGGCGCTGGGAGACGATCCCGATGAGGGAGGCGCTCACCATGAAGGGCTCCACCCCCATCTCCGAGAGTCGGGCAATGGCGCTCGGGGCGTCGTTGCAGTGCAGGGTCGTGAGCACCAGGTGTCCGGTGAGGGCCGCTTCAATCGCCGTTTTGGCGGTTTCCCGGTCGCGGGTCTCCCCCACCAGCAGTACATCCGGGTCCTGACGCATGAAGGCCCGCAGGGCCAGGGCGAAGTCGTATCCCTTCTCCCGGTTCACCTGGGTCTGGGAGATGCCCTTGAGGGTGTATTCGATCGGATCTTCCACCGTGGAGATGTTCACCCCGGGGTCGTTCCGCTCCGCCAGCAGTGAGTAGAGGGTGGTGCTTTTGCCGGACCCGGTGGGGCCTGTCACCAGCAGCATCCCGAAGGGCTTGCCCCCCATCTCCCGCACGCTCGCCAGGGCGCTGGGTTCGCTGATCAACTTGTCGAGCCCCAGGTGGGTTGCCCCGCTGTCCAGCAGGCGCATGCAGACCTTCTCGCCGTAGCGGGTCGGCAGGGTGCTGACCCTCAGGTCAAACAGGCGGCCCTGGAAACGCCGGCGGATCCTGCCGTCCTGGGGCAAGCGCCGTTCGGCGATGTCCAGATCTGCCATGATTTTCAGGCGGGAGGTCACCGCTGGGGTGAGCTTCTTGGGCAGCTTGTCCAGCTGCTCGAGAACACCGTCCTGCCGCAGGCGGATCAGCAGGCCGTCCTCCTGGGGTTCGATGTGGATGTCACTGGCGCTGCGCTGCAGGGCCTGCACCAGGATCCGGTCCACCAGGCTGACGATGGGTGAGGCGTTTGAGGCCTGCAGGCTGGCCTCCACATCGAGATCGCCGGCGGCATCCTCAGGACTGGCGTCCTCCGTCCCCTCCAGCGCCAGGTCGTCCACCAGGGAGCGCCGTGCCGGTTCCTGCACGCTGCGCTTTGGTGGCGGCCCTGAAGTCGGGATGACGGTCGCCGGCGCTGGTGTCTCCTCAAGAGCAGCCTCGATGTCGCCGCCGAGGGCCAGCCGCAGGGTGAGGGGTGGCTCAGCTGGTGTTCCCAGATCCAAGACCTGTTGACGCTGCTCAGGGCCCCAATGGCTGGGCACCGCGATCACCAGGCCCTCCTCGGATTGGGCCACCGGCAAGCAGCCCAGGTTCCGGCACAGCTCATGGCTGAAGACAGGGCTCCAGTTCCAGCGCAGAGCTCCCGCGGCGGCAAGATCCTGTTCCGACAGGACCGCTTCCTGCAACAGGAGTTCCACCTCCAGACGCTGCTGCGCCGGGGTGGACGCCTCCGCGACGGGACGAACCTGCTGTCGGCTCGGGCTGAGGGTCATCGCCAGCTCCGGTCGGGAGGTGCGGGCTTCCGCCGCTTGTGGGGGGGCGCCCCTTCACATCAACATGTCTAGATCAGATCTCCGGTTCGGTCAGCATGAGCGGTGACGCGACTCCGTTTCCCCAGGACGCCTCTGAGGCTGCAGCGGCAGTTGACACCAGCGTTTCTCCCGAAGCCTCCGGCGAGGACACGGGTGCAACGGACGCCACGGATGTCGGGACCTCTGCTGAGACAGCTGCCCCCAGCGCTGATCCCGAGCAGCGGGTCCGGGAGCTCGAGGCGGAGCTGGCCGCCCTCCGGAGTGAGCACGAGACGGTCCGCAGCCAGTACATGCGGATCGCCGCAGACTTCGACAACTTCCGTAAGCGCCAGAGCCGCGATCAGGAGGATCAGCGGGCCCTGATCGCTTGCACCACCCTGAGCGAGATCCTGCCGGTGGTGGACAACTTTGAGCGGGCGCGCCAGCAGCTCGAACCCCAGGCGGAAGAGGCCCAGGCCATTCACCGCAGCTACCAGGGCCTCTACAAGCAGCTGGTGGATGTGTTCAAACAGCTGGGCGTCTCGCCGATGCGGGTCGAAGGGGAGCCCTTTGATCCCAATCTCCATGAGGCGGTGCTGCGGGAGCCCAGCGAAGAGCACGTCGAGGACGTTGTGATTGCTGAGCTGCAGCGCGGCTATCACCTCAATGGACGGGTCCTGCGTCACGCCCTGGTGAAGGTCTCGATGGGGCCAGGTCCCAGTGGACAGGAGGAGGCTCCCGCCAGCTCCCCTGACGCGGGCTGAGCATGGCCGACTACTACGACCTACTTGGGGTCAGCCGGGATGCTGATGCAGACACGCTCAAGCGCTCCTACCGGCGCTTGGCCCGTCAGTACCACCCGGATATCAACAAAGATCCCGGGGCCGAAGACAAATTCAAGGAGATCGGACGCGCCTATGAGGTGCTGAGTGATCCCCAGACCCGAGCCCGCTACGACCAGTTCGGGGAGGCCGGTCTCGGCGGTGCTGCCGGCATGCCCGACATGGGGGACATGGGCGGCTTTGCCGACCTGTTCGAGACCTTCTTCAGCGGTTTCGGCGGCGGCATGGGTGGCCCCGGGGCATCGGCTGGGGCCCGTAGACGCGGCCCGCGCCAGGGCGATGATCTGCGCTTCGATCTGACCATCAGCTTCAGCGAAGCGGTTTTCGGCAAGGAAAAGGAGATCCAGATCCGCCATCTGGAAACCTGCAGCAGCTGCAGTGGTTCCGGCGCCAAGAGCGGTAGTGGCCCCACCAGCTGCGGCACCTGCGGCGGTGCCGGCCAGGTGCGCCGTGCCACGCGGACCCCATTCGGAAGCTTCACCCAGGTGGCGGCCTGCCCCACCTGCGAGGGCACCGGCCAGGTGATTGCCGACCCCTGCAGCGCCTGCGGCGGCCAGGGCCTGCAGCAGGTCCGCAAGAAACTGCGCATCAACATCCCCGCCGGCGTGGACACCGGCACCCGCCTGCGGGTGGCCAATGAAGGCAACGCCGGGCAGCGCGGTGGTCCCGCGGGGGATCTCTACGTGTTCCTCACGGTCCAGTCCCACCCGCAGCTGCGGCGGGATGGCATCAACATCCACTCCGAGGTCACGGTCAACTACCTCCAGGCCATCCTCGGGGACACGATCGAGGTGGAGACCGTCGATGGGCCCGAGCAACTGGAGATCCCGGCCGGCACCCAGCCCGGAGCCGTGTTGACCTTGAGCGGCAAAGGGGTCCCCAAACTCGGAAACCCCGTGGCGCGGGGAAATCACCTGATCGCCATCAAGGTGCAGCTCCCCACCAAACTCAACCGCGAGGAGCGCGAGCTGCTGGAGCAGTTGGCGGGTCATCACACCGCCAAGGGGCACCAGCATCCCCACAAGAGCGGCCTGTTCGGCGGCCTGTTCGGCTGATGGCTTCATGAGCGGATCTGCTGCGGTTCAGCTCGATTTGCGCGGGACCCCCTGCCCGCTGAATTTCATCCGCAGCAAGTTGGCCCTGGAAAAACTGGAGCCCGGCGCCTGGCTGCAGGTGGACCTGGATGCCGGAGAGCCTGAGGAGATGGTGGCCAGTGGCCTGCGTGAGGCCGGCCATCACGTCGATCTGCAACCACTGGAACCTGGGGTGGTGCGTCTGCTGATCTGCAACGGTGGCTGAAGCCCTGGTTATGGCCCTCGAGGCCAACTTCTGCCGGGTGCAGCTCGATCAACCTGGTCCGGGGGGCGTCCAGCAGCTCCTCTGCGTCCGCCGCACCCGTTTGGGCAAAACCGGGCAGCAGATCTGCGTGGGGGACCGTGTCCGTGTGGAGGGGATTGACTGGCCCGAAGCGCGTGCGGCGATTGCCGCGGTGGAGCCCCGGTTCAGCCTGTTGGAGCGGCCGGCAGTGGCCAATTGCAGTCGGGTGGTGGTGGCGGTGGCCCTCGCGCAACCGCAGCTCGATCCTCTTCAGCTCACCCGCTTCCTGCTGACGGCCGAGCGGACGGGTGTGGCCGTCGATGTGGTGCTCACCAAGGCGGATGCCGGCAGGTGTCCTGTGCCGGCCCTGGTGGCCGGCAACCCCTACTCGGCCTTTGCCCGGATCGCCCAGGTGCTGCACCCGGCGGCGGCCCCGGTGGCCGGGGTGCATGCCTCGGCAGTGGTGGCGCCTGACGCGGTGCTCGATGCCACAGCCGAGGTCGGTGCCGGTGCCGTGATCGAGTCCGGCGTGGAGGTCGGGCCCGCTGCGGTCATCGGACCCGGCTGCGTGCTGATGCGGGGCGTCAAGGTGGGCGCTGCGACGCGGCTCCTGGCCAGGGTGACGGTGTATTCGGGCACGGTGATCGGTCAGCGTTGCATGATGCAGGCTGGCGCGGTCCTCGGCGCCGACGGCTTCGGCTTTGCCCC
>JAURGL010000115.1 GCA_030833825.1 Vulcanococcus sp. SFB_649D_100_25
AATGGGGATCGCACCAGCGTCAAGCGCAGGCGGCGCTGCAGATCGGAGGATGGGTGGAACAGGGCAAGGGCACCGCTGCCACTCAGGCGACCCTTCTCGCCCACACGGGCCGTGAGGCTCTGCAGCTCCAGGGAGGAGAAATCAAACAGAAAGACGGCATCGAGATCCTGCAGCCGCTGTCCAGCCAGCTCCAGATCCCCATCACTGAAGCGAAGGAAGCCGTTCGCCACCGGCTGCAGCAATGAGCCCCGCACCAACAGCTGAAGATCGGCACTGCCCTGGCGCCACTGCACTCCAGGGCCGGCGAGATGGGAGAGGAACCGCAGACCATCGCCGCGGCTACCCAGCCTGAGTTCCAGCCCCTGCTTGGAGGCAATCAGTGGGATCTGCCCCTTGAGATCAACCGCCTCAGCGGAGCGACCACTGCGAAGCAGCCAATCCAAGGTGAGCAGATCTCCCTGCAGGCTGACCTCGCCACGCTCCAGCTGAAGGGGCTGCGATGCAAGGGAGGCGTCCTGGAGGCTGAGGTTCAGCTCCATCTCAGTGCGCCGCCGGCCGCGGGGGAGGCTGTATCGACCCTGGGCAGCAAGCGAACCCCGGAGCCCATCGGGCACCGGCGCGAACAGGGCCAGCAGAGCGAGGGGAACCTGCTGAAGGTCAAAGCTGCCCCCATCACTGAGGGGGCCCTTCAAACGCAGTTGGAGGGGCTGCTCGGTCAAGGCCTGATCACGATCAACGCCCTTCAGCCAGAGATGACCGCGTGCTGCAAGATCGATGAAGAGACGATCGGGCCTGGACCCCACCAAGGTGAGATCGGCATCCATCAACCCCTGGAGATCCTGCAGGGAGGCACGCTGCGCTGCGTCGGAACGCGAGGACTGGAGCTGCTGCTGGCGGTCCTGCTGAGCGAGAGCCAACGCCTGCAGTTGCTGCGCGATGGTCCAACCCTGCGTGTTGATGGCAAAGCTGGCGAGGTCTGCGGCGCGCCCACTGGCTGGCGGAGGCAATCCACGCCACTGGGGAGCCGCAGCCATCAGGTCCTGCAAGGTCCGGGAGCTGAGGCTGCGCCCCTCGAAACGCAACCAAAGGGGGCCGCCCTGCTCGCCCCTCAATTGCGCCCCAATGGATCCGCCCTCAAGCGCCCCAAAGCGTCCGCTCAGTTGAAAACGCCGATGGCGGAAATCACCGCGGGCCTGAAGCTGTCGTCCAAACAGTCCGAGCAGCTGGGGCTGCTGCACCGCCACATCGGCTCGAATCCAGAGGGGTTGCAGATCAAGCAGCCCCTGACCGGAGAGCAAGCCCGCCAGGGGCTGATGCGCCGCCTGGGGCCAGAGGGCCAGCTGCACTCCACTCAGGGGAAAGCGCTGGGCGCTCCAGCTGTAGCGGCGTGGCGTTCCAGCGAACAGCAAAACGCCATCACCGCGCTGCAGGCGAACCTGCGTCGGGAGCCAACGGCGATCCAGCTGCGCCCGCAGAAGCCCCGGCACAGGGGAGGCTTCGGGGCTGAGCTCCAGCTGGGCACCACCTCTGCGGCTGCCCTGAATGCGTCCACTCCAGGACTCGCTGACCCATAGGGGACCAACCCCGGGGTTCTGCACCCGTAGCTGCAGATCGGGCCTGAGCTCCTGCAGCGGTCCACTCACCCGCCCCCTGGCATTGAGGCTCCCCTGCAGGCGACTTCCCACCAGGGCACTGAGCCTGGAAACGGGAAAATCCCGCAGATCCAGCTCGAGCTGCAGCGGATCTGGAAGCTTGTCCTGCAGACGCAGCTGCCCCTGGGCCTGAAGGTAGGGGGAGGCCAATCGCTCGAGAGCAATCTGACCAGGACGCCAGCTCAGCTGGGCGCTCACGGAGCCCAGCAGTGGATTGGCGCTCTGCTGAAGGTCCAAGCGCAACTGCGGCTGACTCCACCCCCCCACCTGGCGGAGGACCGCCTGCAGCTGGGGCTGACGACCGAGCAACGGACCCCATACCTTCTGTTGCTTCGGTCCAAGCCATAGTCCTTGGCTGCGCAACACCAGCTGTGGGAGCAGCTCACCGGCGATGCGGAGCTCCCCGTCACCCTGGCGGACCAGGAGCTGGGGCAACGAGAGAGACCAACGCTCACCCTTGCGCAGACGGGCGTTTGCACGCAGGGCGAGGCCATCACGGAACTGCCCATCGAGATCCAGGGTGAGATCCCGCCAGGGGCCCCTGAGCTGGAGGCTGAGCCGCTGCTGGTCCTGGGGACGGCGCGACTGGCGCGTGCGGGCCTGCAGGGTCAGTTGCAGGTCACCGCTGCGCTCCCCTGTGAGCTGAAACGCACCCTGGAGCTGACCATGCCAGGGGCCCGCCTCGAGCGTGGAGGGCGCCAGCCGTAGCTCCCGCGGACTGCAGCGCAGATCAAGGCTCGAGGCTTGCAGAGGTTGCGGCAGCGCTGGGGAGCTCCAGCGGACCTGCTGCGCCCGCAGCTGGCCCTGACAGCGCGTGGAGTTAAGCGTGCTCTCCAGACTCAACTGCCCGAGGAGGCGCCCCTGGAAGCGACCTTGAAGCTGGGACTGCAGCGCCTCGGGGAGGAGCGGCAACAACGGCTCGAGCGCGAGTTGGTTGGCCTGCAGCTGCACGCGCCACTGCTTCGCGTGCCAGTTGGAACGCAACGCGAAGGCCAGGCTCCCCTGCCGCTGCTGAACAACCTGCACCTTGGTCACCAGTTCACGGCGCCGCAGATTGAGGTTCAGCGAACCATCAAAACGCCGCTCCAATGGCGCCCCGCGGGCGGCATGCAGATTGAAGCGGGCTGGACCATCAAGGCTGAAACGCAGACCAAGACGGGGCTGTCTGGCAGGGGGTGGAGTCAGCCCCAGCTGCCAAAAGGAGCCCTTGCTGTTGCGACGCAGCTCGACCACACCATCGGCAATCCGGAACTGCAGCACAAGGTTGCGCTCCAGCAGGCTGGCGAGGGGAGCAACGCGAACGGAGACAGCCCTGGCCTCAATCGTCGAGGGATTGTCTGGTCCGGGCAGAAAACGACTTGGGCCCGCCGCCAGACCAAGCGGACGAAGCCCCGCATAGGGACCCAGCCTGAGGGGATGACCCATGGAGCGACTGGCCAGGGCTTCCAGCCAGGGCTTTCTCAGGTCGTACTGCCAGCCCACGACGCGATCGAGGGCAGTCCAGGTCAGGGCGACCCCGCCCACCGCCAGAAACACCACTGGCAGGGAGGAGGCCAAGGGCCCGCGCGCTCGGAGAGTCAGTCGGCGGCGCGGCAGGCCCGTGGGTCTTGGGGACTCGGAAGGGCGCAATATAAAGGCGTTTCAAGGTCTGGGACATTCCCGATGCGCGCCGATCCCCTCTTGCTCACAGCTGGCGAATGGCTGGGGATCGCGGGCGGCGGCCTGCTGGTGTTGACGCTGGTGGCGTTCCTGGCGCGTTGGGGCTTTCGCTTTCGCCTCGTGGGGGTCACCAGCTTCACGGTGCTGCTGTCCCTCTCCTGCCTGGCCTTCGCTGTGAGCTACGCCCCCCGCGTGGCCATTGAAGGGGCGGTGAGCGTCCCGGTTGTGTTCGACAACGGTTCGGATCTGGTGGTGGCTGCAGCCCCGGCCGACCTGCCGGCGTCCAGCTATGGGGCCACGGTGGAGCAGGTGGCTCGCAATCTCAGGGGGAGCGGGCGCAAGGGGCCCGTGACCGAGGTGCGGCTGCGCCGAGTCGAGTCCCAGGGCGGCGGCAGCGATCGCCCCGTCATCCTGGCCAAGGCTCAGCGCACCTGGGCCGACGGGACGGTGCTGGTGAGCAGCAGCGCAGGCCGTTGAGCACGGCGCTCCCCTCTCCCTATCCGCTCCCAGCCCATTTCAAAAAGGAGCAGGACGTCCTGCAAGCGGCTGGCTGCAGCTGCTGGGCCTCGATCGCAGCTTTGAGCGATCAACAACTCGATCAGCTCTCCCGCCGCGGGGGAGCCCTGGAGCGACAGCTGCGCAAGCTGCGTGGGCAGGCCCAACTGGTGGTGGAGCTGAACCTTGAGCCCTATCAGGCGGCTCTACTCCTCTACGCCGGCATTGCCAGCAGCCGAGGTCTGGCCCAAAGCTCACCACAGCAGCTGATCACCCAGCTCGGTCGACTGGAACGTTCTTTAACGGGACTGGCCCCAGCCCGCATCACCCCCGCCGACGTCCGCGAGTGGATCAGGCGGGCCCAACAGCACATCAGTCGCTCGCTGAAGTGACCCCTGCTATGCGCAAAGGCGCATCAAGCAACCTCAAATGATGGTGTGACACAGAACACCATCGCTGACGTTCAAGCCATGAACAAAGCCGGGCTCGGTGCACAACTCAAAGCCTTGATGTTGGCTTCCGCCCTTTTGGGCGTGGTCTCTCCGGTGTGGGCCAATTCCAGCCTGCTGGAATCAGTCAAGAAGAACCCTCAGAAAGCCAAGGCTCTCTGCAGCGAATTACGTGCGCTCAATGCCCAGGGGCTCTCTTACAACTCCCCTCCGGCCGTCGCGCAGATTGCAAAACAGCAGGACCTAACGACGACGGACGCGGAGATTCTCTCCACCTATGTGGTGGGTCTCTACTGTCCCGACATCCGCTGATCAGCCCCAGTGGCGGTCTTCGACGAGCGGGTCACCTGCTCAGACGGCATCACCCTGCTGAGCAGGGTCTGGACTCCTGAGGGCACAGGCCCTTGGCCGTCCCTGCTGATGCGTCAGCCCTACGGCAGGGCAATCGCCTCAACCATCACCTACGCCCATCCCTCCTGGTACGCCAGTCACGGCTTTGCCGTGGTGGTGCAGGACGTCCGAGGTCGCGGGGACTCGGAAGGGACCTTTCGGGGGTTTCGCCAGGAGGCCGAGGACGGCTCCACAACAGTGGCCTGGCTGCGCCAACAACCCTGGTGCAATGGACGCATTGGCACCTACGGCTTCTCCTACCAGGGGCTGACCCAACTGCTCAGCGACGATCCCCAGGCCATCCCTGACTGCCTGGCCCCAGCCATGGCCGGGCTCGATGAACGGATGCACTGGGCGAGTGAGGGGGGCTGCCACTGGTGGGCGATCGGCTTGGGCTGGGCCTTGCAGCTGGCGGCCCAGGGTTGTCAACGGCGCAGCGATGAAACCGGCTGGCAGGAGATCCGAACTGCCCTGGAGAGCGGACAGTTCCTCAAG
>JAURGL010000116.1 GCA_030833825.1 Vulcanococcus sp. SFB_649D_100_25
CCGGCGGCGCGGCGCGCCATCCACACCGACTGGTCCGAATGGCGATAGCGATCGGCGTAGAAGGCGGTGATGCTGGCGGCGGGCTGATCGACGCGATCGCGATAGGCGTGGCCGCGGTTGAAGGCGGCAGGCAGCCAGGGCTCTGAGGCGTTACTCAACCAGGCCGTTTTCGAGGGCGTAACGGACCAGTTCGGTACGGCTGGCGGTGCCGGTCTTGGTGAACAGGCGGCTCACGTACTTCTCCACGTTCCGGATGGAGGTTTCGAGGCGCCGGGCAATCTCCTTGTTCATCATTCCCTCCGCCACCAGCTGCAGCACCGAGGCCTCCCGCGGGGTGAACTCGTGCTTGACGCCGCCAGGAGATTTCTTGCTGCCGCCGGTGGCCAGCAGGGAGCGGATCTCCGTGATCTGCTTGGCCATCTGGCCGATATCGGCATCGGCGAAGCGGGCAGCTTCGGTCAACAGGCGCTCCTGCCGGCGCACCACGTTGTGCACCCGCGCCACCAGCTCATCGGGATCGAAGGGCTTGGGGATGTAGTCGTCGCAGCCGGCCTGGAAGCCCTCAATGCGATCGGCGGTCATCCCCTTGGCGGTGAGGAAGATCACCGGGGTGCCCCCCAGGCGCTCGTCATCGCGCATCTTGCGCAGCAGCCCATAGCCATCGAGGCGGGGCATCATCACGTCGCTGATGACCACATCGGGCAGCAGGTCCTGGGCCTTGGCCCAGCCGTCTTCCCCATCAACAGCGGTGGTCACCTGGAACCCCTCATCCTCCAGGTAGGCCTGCACGGCTGTGCGTAGACCAGGTTCGTCATCCACCAGCAGCAGCCGCGCCGGGGGCTGGGGTGCGGCTTCAGCAGCCTGGGTTTCGGGTTCGAGGCTCATGCGCGCAATTTATCGAGGCCTGCCAGGCAGGACCTGCTGCTGCTCGATCAACTGCCCGGAATAGCCCAGCTGGCGAGCGAGAGCTCCCAAGCCAGCTGGGTTCTTGCCGGCCTGCTCCGGATGGCAGGCCGCCCACCAGATCTGGTGATCCAGCCGGTTGGCCTCCGTGATCTGCCCGCCGGGGTTGAGTTCCTTGATCAACAGGCGATTGGCCTGCTTCGTGAGCCGCATCGGCGCGGTGGCACTGCAGCGCACGGTGTCGACTGCCAGCTGGACCCCGGTGGGGGATTCCACCCAGACCACGATCGTGCGGGCGACGGGGTCATTGGGATCGGGCTTCATGCCGTGCACCCCGATCAGATGGGTGCCCTGGATCGTGCTCCATTGGCGCAGCACCACCAGATCAGCTGGGCGTTGCTCATCGGGCTTGTAGAAGACCCCATCACGCTCTTCTTCAGCTCCAGCGGCCAGGGGCAGCACCAGGGCGGCCGCCAGGGCCGACTGGAGAGCCAGCTGTGGCAGGTGACGACCCATGGGCTCAGCAACGGCAGCTTGCTTGCCAGCATGGGCTGACATGGCCCCTGGCGTCATCTACCTCGACCACCACGCCACCACCCCCTGTGACGGGGCCGTGGTGGAAGCGATGGCGCCCTGGTGGAGCGAGCAGTTCGCCAACCCCGCCAGCCGCAGCCACCGTCCTGGTCTGTTGGCGGCGGCGGCTGTGGAGCAGGCCCGCAACCAGATCGCTGCAGCGCTGGGGGTGCAAGCCGAGGCCGTGGTGTTCACCAGCGGCGCCACCGAGGCCAACAACCTCGCCATCAAGGGAATCGCGGAAGCGGAACTGCGCTCCGGTGGGCAGCGCCGGCGGCTGGTGTGCCTGGCAACGGAGCACCGGGCTGTCCTGGATCCGCTGCGCTACCTGGGGGGCCTGGGCTTTGAGCTGGTCACCCTGCAACCCCAGGCCGACGGGCTGGTGGACCTGGAGCGGCTGGACGCGGTCCTCGATGAGGGGACCCTGTTGCTGAGCGTGATGGCGGCCAACAACGAGATCGGAGTGCTGCAGCCTCTCGCTGCCATCGCGCAGCTCTGCCGTCAGCGGGGCATCCGCTTCCACTGCGATGGCGCCCAGGCCGTTGGGCATATCCCCCTGCAGCCCGCCTCCCAGGGCCTGGACCTGCTCAGCATCAGCGGACACAAGCTCTATGGCCCCAAGGGGATCGGTGCCCTTGTGGTCGATCCGGCGATCACCCTGCTGCCGCAACTCCACGGGGGCAGCCAGGAGCGGGGGCTGCGGGCAGGGACCCTGCCGGTCCCCCTGATCGTGGGGTTCGCCAAGGCCGTTGAGCTGGCGATGGCCGATCAGATGGAGCGCGCGGAGCGGCTTGGCGCCCTTCGCGATGCCCTGTGGGGCCAGTGCGAGCAGATCGGCGCGGTGGAGCGCAATGGGGCCGCCTCGCCCCGCCTACCCCACAACCTGAACATCACGGTGAAGGGTGTGGAGGGCACAGCCCTGCACCGGGAACTGCGGCGCCATCTGGCGGTCAGCAGCGGGTCGGCCTGCTCCAGTGGAGAGCCCTCGCATGTGCTGCAGGCCCTGGGCCGCAGCAGGCAAGAAGCCGCCGCCTCAATCCGCTTCGGCCTTGGACGGGGCACCAGCGCCGCTGACATCCATCGGGCGAGCGAAATCCTGAGCCGCTGCGTCGCCGAACTGCGAGCAGCCTGAGGGCACGCTTGGTATCAAAACGTGGGCAGACGCTGCTGCAATCGCTACGTTCCGGCCAAACCACCGATTTCCAATGGGATTGCCGACCCCAGGCACCAACAAGCTGTCCGTCCTGCGGGCGATTGAGGATGGCTGGCAGGCCTTTTGCCGTGCCCCCTGGCCCTTCGTGTTCTTCCAGGTGCTGGCCCTGGTGATCATGGCCCCGTTCATCGGCCTGATCACCCATGCCGTCCTGCACCTGGCGTTGGGGGCTCCGGCTCTGATTCATCCCACCGCCGAGAAGATCGGCCTGGTGGTGGGCCTGGTGGGCTACGTCGTGGTGGCCCTTTGGACGGCCGTTGGCCTGACCCGAGGCGCCTGGACGAGCCTTGAGGGCCACAAGCCCAGCTTCAGCAGCTTCACCCGCTGGGATGGGAAGGCCAGCGGCCGCCTGTTTGGTTCAGGTCTGCTGCTGGTGGTTGTTCTGGCGGTGGTCGGGGCTGTGGCCTGGGGCATTGGCTTCGGCCTGGGCAAGATCAACGCCGCCCTGTTCGTCATCCCTCTGATCGCCTTCGCGATCTTCAAGATCTGGCTGGTGGTGACCCAGCAGTTCCTGGTGCCCATGTCTCTGTTCGGCGTGAAGCGCCCTGTTGAGACCCTGCAATCCGGGATCGCTGGCGTGAACCCCAGCTGGTGGACCGTGCTCGGGTTCGTGATCGTGGAGAGCATCGTGGCCGGGGTCGCCTATCTGTTCAACGCCGGTGGTCTGCTGGTCCTGGCCCCGGTTCTGGTCTGCATCAGCACCGCGGCCTACCGCCAGCTGTTCGGCAGCCAGGACCACACCGGGATCATGAGCCACTAATCAGGCTGATCTGACGACTGATCACGGCGGCGCGCGACGCGCCACTTAGCGGAACGGCTGCGAGGGTTGGAGCTCTGCTCCTCCTCCGCAGCCGTTTCTGGTTTGCGGGTCACCCGCTGCAAACGGGGATCCGTGCTGAAGGCGGTTTTGACGCGGCGATCCTCCAGGGAGTGGAAGCTGATCACCCCGAACAGCCCACCGGGCTGGAGCCAATCCGGGGCCTGCTCCAGCAACCGGTCCAGCACCCCGAGCTCATCGTTGACAGCAATCCGCAGGGCCTGGAAGGTGCGGGTGGCTGGATGGATGCGGCCACGCCGGGCCTTGGGGGGATAGCAACCGGCCACGAGATAGGCCAAGGCATCCGTGCCGCGGAACGGTCCCTGCTCAGCAAGGTGCTGCTTGATCTTTCGGGCGATGCGCCGCGACAACCGCTCCTCCCCATAGGCGTAGATCAGATCGGCCAGTTCGGTTTCATCGAGGCGCGCGATCAGATCAGCGGCGCTCTCCCCGGCGACCGGGTTCATCCGCATATCCAGCGGGCCATCGAGACGAAAGCTGAAGCCCCGCTCCGCCACATCCAGCTGCGGGCTACTCACCCCCAGATCCGCCAGCACCGCCAGCACAGGCTCCCCCGGCTGGTAGGCCGCAAAGTTGGTGGCCACGATCTCAACCCGATCGCCGTAGGGCGCCAAACGCTCAGCGGCAGCGGTTCGGGCGGTGGGGTCCTGGTCCAGGCCCACCACCCGCAGGCGGGGATGGGCCTCCAGCAGCAGAGCGCTGTGGCCGCCGCCGCCCAGGGTGCAATCAATCAGGACGCCATCACCAAGGCGATCCAAGGCGTCCTCCAGCGGGGCGAAGCTGGCCACCACGTGTTGGGCCAGCACCGGCACATGGTCAAAGGCCTGGGCCAGCGAACACCAAAGCAACGGGCCCTTCCTTCCTAAGATCCCGCCAGCGAGCCCTATCCCTCGGCCCCATGACGCAGCTGGAAACGCGCACGGAGCCGATGGTGGTGAACTTCGGGCCCCACCACCCCTCGATGCACGGGGTGTTGCGGCTTGTGGTGACCCTCGACGGTGAGGACGTGGTGGATTGCGAGCCGGTGATCGGCTACCTCCACCGGGGCATGGAGAAGATCGCCGAGAACCGCACGAACGTGATGTTCGTGCCCTACGTGAGCCGCATGGACTATGCGGCCGGCATGTTCTACGAGGCGATCGTGGTGAACGCCCCCGAGCGCCTGGCCGATGTGCCGGTGCCGAAGCGGGCGAGCTACATCCGGGTGTTGATGCTCGAGCTCAACCGGATCGCCAACCACCTGCTCTGGCTTGGCCCCTTCCTGGCGGACGTGGGTGCCCAGACGCCCTTCTTCTACATCTTCCGCGAACGGGAGATGATCTACGACCTGTGGGAAGCGGCCACCGGTCAGCGCCTGATTAACAACAACTACTTCCGCATCGGCGGCGTGGCGGCCGATCTCCCCTACGGCTGGCTGGAGAAGTGCCTCGATTTCTGCGATTGGTTCGGTCCCAAGATTGACGAATACGAGAAGCTGATCACCAACAACCCGATCTTCCGCAAGCGGATTGAGGGTCTGGGCACGATCACCCGCGAACA
>JAURGL010000117.1 GCA_030833825.1 Vulcanococcus sp. SFB_649D_100_25
TTAGATCACCAGGACGACTTGACCACGCCGGGCAGCTCTCCCTTGTGGGCGCGCTCGCGCAGCTGGTTACGGCACAGGCCGAAATCGCGGTACACACCACGGGGCTTGCCGGTGGCCCAGCAGCGGTTGCGCAGGCGCACGTGAGCGCTGTTGCGGGGCAGGTCCTGGATCTTGCGGTGGATCTCCAGGCGCTCCATCGGATCGCCAGCGGCTTCGAAGGCGGCCATCAGAGCTGCGCGCTTGGCGGCGTAACGATCCACCAGCTTTTGGCGCTTGACGTCGCGCGCAATCATCGACTTCTTCGCCATGCGGCCTGGATCTCGTAATGCAGTGATGAAACAGCCTACCTCTTAGCGGCTCAGCAGCTGCTGGACCGCCGAGAGCTGACTGGTGTCCTTGACGATCAGCACCACGCTCAGGCCCACCAGTAGGACAAAGCCCGACTGCATGAAGGCCATCTGGAACTTCTCGGGCAGGGGCTTGCGGCGCACCCCCTCCAGCAGCAGGAGCATGAATTGCCCCCCGTCCAGCATCGGCAGGGGCAGGGCATTGAGGACCGCCAGGTTGATCGAGATCAAGGCGGTGTAGAGGAACAGGCTGCTACCGCCCTGCTTGGCCAGCGACGCCCCCATCTCAACGATCTTCACCGGCCCCGACACCTGGCTGGCGGTTTCCCCGAAGTGGGTCACCAGGGTCACAAAGCCGTCCACCGTGCGGCGGGTGAGGCTGCTGAACTGCCGGTTCGCATGGCGGATCACCTCCAGGGGGCTATGGGGTCTGCGGAAGACCTCTTCTCCGCTGGGCTGCAGCTGGGCCCCGATGCGTCCCACCCCGCCCAGATCCGCAGGGGTGAGGGTCAGTTCAAGGCTGTTGCCCTTGCGTTCGGCACTCAGTTTGAGCTGCTGGGCGGGGGCCGCTTTCACCAATTGCACCAGTTGCCCCACGGCGCTCTGCCCGCCGCCAAGGTCCTGTCCGTTCACCGCCAGGATGCGATCGCCGGCCCGCAGGCCGGAGGCCGATGCGGCCTGACCCTGTTGCACCCCGGAGATCAAGACCCCAGGGGTGGCGCTGAAGCCGGCGGGGATTCCCACCAGGGCACCTTGGGCCACCAGCACAGTCCAGGCCAGCAGCAGGTTGGCCAGGACCCCGGCGGCAATCACCAGGGCCCGCTGATGCAGGGGGCGGTTGCTGAGCAGGTCGGGGTCATCCGACGGGATCGAGCTTTCTTCGTCGTCATCGGGGAAAGAGACGAACCCCCCCAAGGGAATGGCCCGCAGGGCGAATTGCACGCCCCGGCGCTGCCGCTCCAGCAGGACCGGCCCGAAGCCCACCGAAAAGCCGCTGACGCGGATGCCCTGCCAGGTGGCGGCGAAGAAGTGCCCGGCTTCGTGGACCACGATCAATCCGGCGAGGATGGCCAGAGCCGTGAGCACACCCATCCGAGCAGCAGCAAAGTCCGTCCATTGTGGCCATGTCTCGTGGTGGGATGGCCCCGCCATAGCGTTGGGCGGTTGAAGATCACCGCCCCTCGGCCCGATGAGCGAGCGCTGCGATGCCCTGCTGGTGGGCGCCGGGATCATGGGGGCCACCCTGTCTGCGCTGCTGCGGGAACTGGACCCGGGCCTGAAGGTGGTTGTGCTCGAGAGGCTCCCGCAGCTGGCCTGCGAGAGCAGCGGTCCCATGAACAACGCGGGGACCGGGCACGCGGCCAACTGCGAGCTCAACTACACCCCTGAGGCGGCCGATGGATCCATCCCCATCGCCAAGGCCCTCGACGACTGCTTCCTTTGAGCGAAGCCTGCAGTTCTGGAGCTCCCTGGTGGAGCGGCAGGTCCTCGGGGATCCCGGGTCGTTCATCCGGCGGGTCCCCCACCTGAGCTTTGTCTGGGGAGAGGCGCATGTGGCGTTCCTGCGCCGGCGCTTTGAGGCGATGCAGGTCTCGCCCCAGTTCTCGGACATGGCCTGGAGCACCGATCCGCAGCAGCTCAGGGAGTGGATGCCCCTGGTGATGGCGGGCCGTCGCCTCGATCAACCCCTCGCGGCCACCCGGGTTGAGCGCGGCACCGATGTGAATTTCGGGGCCTTGACCCGGCAGTTGCTGCAGGGGGCGGACCTACGCCTGGGGCAGCAGGTGCTCGACCTGCAGCGCACCTCCTCGGGCTGGAGGGTGCAGACCAGCTCCGGCAGCCTGGAGGCGCCGTTCGTGTTCCTCGGGGCCGGAGGCGGCAGCCTGCCGCTGTTGCAGCGTTCGGGGATCCCTGAGGCGCGGGCCTACGGGGCCTTCCCGGTCAGCGGGCAGTGGCTGGTGTGCCGCAACCCGGCCGTGATCGAGGCCCATGAGGCCAAGGTGTACGGCAAGGCGGCCGTCGGGGCCCCACCGATGTCGGTCCCGCACCTCGACACCCGCTGGATTGATGGCAAGCGGGCCCTGCTGTTCGGTCCCTACGCCGGCTTCAGCACCCGCTTTTTGAAGCAGGGGTCGCTCTGGGATCTGGGGCGCTCCGTGAAGCCCTACAACCTGCTGCCCACCTTGGAGGTGGGGGCCAAGAACTTCGATCTGGTCCGCTACCTGGTGGGGCAGGTGGTCCAGCGCCCCAAGCAACGGATCGACAGCCTGCGGGACTTCCTCCCTGAGGTGAGGGCGAATGACTGGGAGCTGGCGGTGGCGGGCCAGCGGGTGCAGATCATCAAGCAGGTGAATGGGCGCGGCAGCCTGCAGATGGGCACCGAAGTGGTGAGCAGCGCCGATGGATCGCTGGCGGCCCTGTTGGGGGCATCCCCCGGGGCCTCCACCGCCGTTGACACGATGGTGGAGGTCCTGCAGCGCTGCATGGGCGAGCGCTGCGCCAGTCAGGCCTGGCAGCAGAGGCTCAAAGCGCTGATCCCCTCCTGGGGGGAAGACCTGGGGGCCAGCGCCGAGCACCTCGCCCAGATCCGTCAGCGCAGCAATGCCCTCCTGGGGCTGAACGCCTAGGCCGCGGCGATCGACTCGGCGCCGAAGTAGGGCACCAGGGCGGCGGGGAGCTTGATCGATCCATCAATCTGCTGACCGTTCTCCAGCAGGGCGGCCATGGTGCGGCCCACCGCCAGACCGCTGCCGTTGAGGGTGTGGAGCAGCTGGGTGGTCTTGCCGTCCTTCATGCGGATGGCGGAGCGGCGCGCCTGGAAATCGCCGCACACCGAGCAGCTGGAGATTTCGCGGTAGGCCCCGGCGCCCGGGAGCCAGACCTCCAGGTCGTAGGTGCGGGTGGCGGAGAAGCCCATGTCCCCGGTGCAGAGCTCGATCTTGCGGTAGGGGAGCTCCAGGGCCTCGAGGACCGCTTCGGCGTCCGCCGTGATCTGCTGGTGCGCCTCGGCCGACTGGTCCGGGGCAACGAACCAATAGAGCTCCACCTTGTTGAACTGGTGCAGGCGGATCAGGCCGCGGGTGTCGCGGCCGTAGCTGCCGGCTTCGCGGCGGAAGCAGGGGGTGTAGGCGACGTATTTGAGGGGGAGTTGATCGGCGGGGATCACTTCACCGCGGTGCAGGGAGGTGACGGGGACCTCGGCGGTGGGGGTGAGCCAGAGGTCGTCATCGGCGCAGCGGAAGCTTTCCTCGGCGAACTTCGGCAGCTGGCCTGAACCTGTGAGGCTGGCGCTGTTCACCAGGATCGGAGGCAGGACCTCCCGGTAGCCCTTGCCGCCGTGCAGATCCAGCATGAAGTTGATCAGGGCGCGCTCCAGCCGTGCCCCCTGGCCCATCAGGGTGACAAAGCGGCTCTGGGCGATCCGCACCGAGCGTTCGGTTTCAAACAGGCCGAGGCGCTCGGCGATCTGCCAGTGCTCCTCGAGCCAGTCTTCTTTCCCGCGCGGGCTGCCCCAGCGTTTGATCTCAACGTTGTCCTCTTCGCTGCGGCCGTCGGGAGCGTCGGGCGAGGGGAGGTTGGGGAGGGTGAGGAGTTCTTCGCGGAGCTTGGCTTCGAGGGCCTTCTCCTCCTCCTCAAGGACGGCCACCTGCTGCTTGATGCGGTTGCCTTCGTCCCGCAGGGCCTGCACCTCGGGGCTGTTGGGGGCCGCGCCCCCCTTGATCTTCAGACCGACCTCCTTGCCGATCCGGTTGCCTTCGGCCTGGAGGTTGCTGCGCTGTTCTTCGAGGTCGCGCTCCTGGCGCGCCATCAGTTGCAGGCCCGTGAGGTCGAGCGTCATGCCGCGACGACCCAGCTGCTCGCAAATCAGCTCAGGGTTGTCGCGCAGCAGGCGCTGATCCAGCACGGGCCCAGATGCAGAGATGGGGCGAGCCTAGGGGCAGGGGTTTCAGAGGACCTGGACCACCTCGCTCACTTCGGGGATGGCTTCACGGAGCTTGCGCTCGATGCCCATCTTCAGGGTCATGGTGCTGCTGGGGCAGGAGCCGCAGGCGCCCTGCAGACGCACCTTCACGATCGGGCCGTCGATCTCCACCACTTCCACGTTGCCGCCGTCGGCCATCAGATAGGGGCGCAGCTCATCGAGGGTTCGCTCCACGTTCTCAATCGTGAGGGCGCGGGGATCGGCGTTTTCAGTGGCGGCTGCCGCCGGGGTTTCGGTGCTCATCGCTCTCAGGTGTCGTGGCTTGAGCTTAGGAATCGAAGCCGTCAAATCAGGCGGCGCCCCCATCGATCGGCAGCCTTCAGGGCCGACACCACCGCCTCGGCTGACACCGCAAAGGGCTCGTTGTGGCTTGATTCCCCCGGCACCACACTGCGCTTGGCGATCGCGAGTAGCTGGTCATCGCTATCGGCATTCACCCCCACCTCGGCCAGGGTGATCGGCAGACCGACGCTCTTCTGGAAGCGGTAGATCTCGTCGATTTCGCTCTGGGGGCGCCCTTCGAGCACCAGCTGGGTCAGCAGGCCAAAGCCCACCTTCTCGCCATGGATGCAGTGGTGGCTGCCTGGGATTTCCGTGATGCCGTTGTGCACGGCGTGGGCCACCGCCAGGCCTCCGCTTTCAAAGCCGAGGCCGGAGAGGAGGTTGTTGGCCTCCACCACCCGCTCGAGGGCCGGGGTTGTCGCCCCTGCATCCACGGCG
>JAURGL010000118.1 GCA_030833825.1 Vulcanococcus sp. SFB_649D_100_25
GAGGGCACCACCACGCAGTCGTCGCCGTCTTTCCAGTTCACAGGGGTGGCCACCTGGTGGTGGTCGGTGAGCTGCAGGGAGTCGATCACCCGCAGGATTTCCTGGAAGTTCCGGCCGGTGCTGGCGGGATAGGTGATCTGCAGACGCAGCTTTTTGTTGGGGTCGATGATGAACACCGAGCGCACCGTGAGGTTGTTGAGCGAGTTGGGGTGGATCATCCCGTAGAGATCGCTCACCTTCTTGTCCTCATCGGCGAGGATCGGGTAGTCGACCGTGGTGTTCTGGGTCTCGTTGATGTCGCAGATCCAGCCGCCATGGCTCTCGGCGGAATCCACACTCAGGGCGATGGTCTTGACGTTGCGCTTCTCCCACTCGGAGCGCAGGCGCGACACCTCACCCAGCTCGGTGGTGCACACCGGGGTGTAGTCGGCGGGGTGCGAGAAGAGAACAACCCAGCTGTCCCCAGCGAAGTCGTAGAGATTGATCGGACCCAGCTGGGAGTTCTGGGTGAAGTCGGGAACCGTATCGCCGAGCTGCAGGGCCATGGCCGGGACTGGATTCAGTGCGTGTGAGGCGGATCGTGGCACAACTAGGCCGGTGCCTGACGAGACCCGGTATCGAAAAGCACCTGTTTGAGCCGCTCCAGCCCCAGGCCGGAGGTCGCGGAAACAAAGGCCACCGCTGGGCTCAGGCTTCGGGCCTCCTCCAGGGCGGCAGCCGGACAACGGTCAATTTGATTGGCGATCAGTTGGCGCGGCGCCTCGCTCCCGAGGTCATCCAGGATCCGGTGCACCGTGTTCAGTTGCTCTTGCCAGCCCGGATCGGAGAGGTCCACCACCAGCAGAAGTTGATCGGCATCCAGGGCCTCTTCAAGGGTGGAGCGAAAGGCTTCCACCAAGGGCGGAGGTAGGTCGCGGATGAACCCCACGGTGTCCGTCAGCAGGAGGGTCTGCGGGGGGCCGCCGTCGGGATTCGCCTGGCTGATGCGCCGCGTCGTCGGATCAAGGGTGGCGAACAGCTTGTTCTCCGCCAGGACCGCCTCGCTGCCTTGGGCCCGGCTGAGGGCATTGAGCAGTGAGCTTTTGCCGGCATTGGTGTACCCCACCAGAGCCAGCCGGCTCTGGCCGTGGCGGTTGCTCCGCAGCCGGGCCCTGTGTTCCTGCAGCTTCTGGACGTCACGCTGCAGCTTGTCGATCCGCCGGGCAATGGCGCGGCGGTCTTTTTCGAGCTGGGTTTCCCCGGGGCCCCGGGTGCCGATGCCTCCCCCCTGCCGCGACAGGCTGAGGCCGCGTCCCACCAGCCGCGGCAGCCGGTAGCGCAATTGGGCCAGCTCCACCTGCAGTCGCCCGGCCCCGCTGTTGGCCCGTTGGGCAAAGATGTCGAGGATCAGTTCGCTCCGGTCGCTGACGGGCAGATCCAGGACACGCTCGAGGTTGCGGGCCTGCGCCGGGGTCAGCTCCCGGTCGGTCACCACCAGAGACGCCCCCAGCCTCCGTGCCTCCAGGGCCGCCTCCCGCACCTTGCCCTCCCCCCAGAGCTGTGGGGCCGAGCCGTGGCTTAAGCGTTGCGCCACCAGACCCACAGGTTCGGCCCCGGCGCTGCGCACCAGACCCTCCAGTTCTGCCACCTCCCGCCTGGCTGCTTCGGGGTCACTGGGGCTCAGCACCAGCAGCATCACCTGCTCCTTCCCGCTGGTGCGTTTTGAGGGCAGCCCAGGGTCTCTCTCAGGCGGCTCCAGTTCACAGAGCTCCGCGAGGTCCCCGGTGTCCAGGCACTGCCAGGGCTGAGCTGGATCACGGCTGGGGATGTAGGCCGCGGCGGGCCAGTGGCCCCCTGCCTCAGGCGTGTTGGCGTAGCGAAGCCACAGTTGCGGTTGCAGGTCCAGCCCGACGACCGCCTCGCTTGCCTGGGGCGTCAGCTGCTTGGGTTTGCCCGCGCAGGTCACCAGTCTCAAGTCGCCCCCCAGGCGCCGGGCTCCCCCCGGCAACCGGTTCAGGAGATGCCCTGACTGCTCCAGGGGGCCCACCCATAGGAGGCGGCACAGGCCCCGCCCATCCACCACCAGGCTCAGGGGCAGGGATAGTTCGACGCTTTCGGCGGCCAGGCGCTGCAGGCTGAGCCAATCGAAGCCATGCCCCTCAGGATGACGGCGGTGACTGATCCGCTCCAACCGCCGGGTTTGAGCGGGCCGTAACCCGCCGGTTCGGCCCAGGAGGGCGGATTGCTTCAAGGGGTTCCGTCGGGTTTGGGCCGCTGAATCAGCAGGCAGCGAACGCCGGCAGCCCGGGCGCTGGCTTCGTCCTCGGGGCTGTCCCCGATGTGCCAGACCTGCTCGGGCTCCAGCTCCAGCAGCTGGAGGGCGCGCTGAAGCGGCAGGGCCTCGGGCTTCGCGGCCCCCACCGCTGAGGAGACCACCACGGCATCCAGCAGCGGCTCCAAGCCAAGGGCCGTGAGCAGGGGAACCAGGCGCTGGTCAAAGTTGCTCACCACCGCCAACTTCAGACCGGCCTGGCGCCAGCGCTCCAGGTGCCCGGCGACATCGGGGTAGACCAGCCAGGGCTCTGGCCCGGCGAAGTGTTCAAACAGGGCTGCGGGCAGGGCCTCCGGCAGTGGATCGGGGTGGCCACTGGCCTCGAAGCAGGCTGCGATGAGATCGCCCCACCACTGCTGCTCAGCTGTTTGCAGAGCTGCCCCGCTGATGCCCGGGAAGGCCAGGGGAGGGGCTTGGCGAAACAGGCGCGGGAACACCCTGTTCAACGTCTCCGGATCCGCGCTGATCCCGTGCTGCTCGGCGACCATTGCGTAGCTCTCCCCGACGGATTGACGCAGGCCAATCAGGGTCCCCATCGCGTCCAGCAGCAGGCCTTGAGGGCGCATCGTCATAACCAGTTCGCCAGCCAGCCACCGGCCACGCGCAACTGCTGCGGGAGGCCAGGCATCCGTGCCATGTAGGCCAGGCGCCGCAGCTGGAAGGCAGGCGCTCCGGCCAGGGTCAATCCCATGCCGGTGATCGTGGCCTGACCGATCCCGAGCCCGAGCATTTCTCCGAGGTCGTTCCAGCTGAAGGCCTGCAGCGGTTCCCCATGGGCCTGGTGCTTGAGGTTGCTGCTGACGCAGGCCGCCTGCTGATAGGCCACCTGGGCAGTGGCGGGGTGGCTGGCCTGTTCCGCATCGCGGAAGGGGCAGGCGGCGGCATCCCCGAGGGCAAACAGATCCTCAACGCCGAGCACCTGCAGGCAGCTGTTGCAGATCAGGCGCCCACGGGAATCCAGGGGGAGCGGGGGATTCAACGGCGGCACCTTGCCGGACAGGCCGCCCGTCCAGATCACCCCATCGCAGTTCAGAGACTCCAGCTGGCTACTGTCCGCTCCCCCCCGCCGCAGGCTCAAACCGTTGGCTTCCACGGCGGTCACGGAGGTGTTGGTGCGCAGGCGAATGTCCCGCTTGAGCAACGCTTGGCGGGCCTGATCACGGTTGAAGGCTTTGGATCCGGGGAGCAGGTCGGCCCCCTGCTCGATCACTTCCACGATCGCTGCTCCTTTGAGCAGATCCGCAAGCTTGCAGCTCAGTTCAATCCCGCTTGCCCCAGCGCCAACAACCACCAGGCGCTGCAGGGGGCGTTGCTGCTGTTGCAGCCGGCTCACCAGGGCCTGCAGGCGCTCCACGTCCGCCAGGCTGCGGAAGCTGTGGGCGTGTTCTTGCACCCCTGGAATCCCATAGGTTTCCGCCCGTCCACCGGTGGCGACCACCAGAGCGCGGTAGGGCAGCTGCCGACCGGAGCTGGTCTCCACCGTTTTGCTTTGGGTGTTGATCTGGATCGCCCTCTCCTGGAGCCACACCACCCCGGAGCCGGCCAACAGTTGCTCGTAGCGCGGGGCAATCTCCCAACGGCGCATCTCGCCGCTCAGGAGTTCGTAAAGCAGGGGTAGGAAGAGGAAGCGCTCCTGGGGTTCCAACAACACCACAGGGCTGGGATTGGGGGATGCCGCCAGTTGCAGGGCCGTATTCAGTCCGGCAAACCCTCCGCCGATCACCACCACCGCTGCGGTCTCGACCTCGGCTGGGGGCACGGCAGACGCTGGCAAGGAAGTGCTGGCCGAACCCTAACCATCTCCCTCCACATTGGAAGATGGTGCGATGAGCACGACTGCGCCCAGCCTCGATCCCCAGATCGCCTGCGAGGAACTCCGGCAGCGCAGTGCCCTGGAGCGCATGCGCTGGGGTCTAGAGCAGTTCGGTGAAGGCTTTGCCCTGACGACCAGCTTCGGGATCCAAGCGGCCGTGTCGCTGCATCTGATCAGTCAGCTGGATCGCTCGGTCCCTGTGATCTGGGTCGACACCGGCTATCTGCCGCCCGAGACCTATCAATACGCCCAGGCCCTCCTCGATCGCCTCGGCCTGCATCTGCACGTGGCCCAGGCGAGCATGAGTCCCGCTCGGATGGAGGCGCTGCATGGGCGTCTCTGGGAAACCGGGCAAGTGGATGATCTCGAGACCTACCACCGCATCCGCAAGGTGGAGCCCCTCGATCAGGCCCTCAATGATCTGGCGGTGACCTGCTGGGCCAGCGGTGTGCGCGGCGGTCAAACCGATCACCGCAAGGGCATGCAGCCCCTCCAGTTGGTGCGGGGTCGTTGGTCCCTGAGGCCCCTGTTGGATTGGACCAACAAAGACGTGTTTTATTACATGCAGGAGAACGATCTGCCCCAACACCCCCTCTTCGATCAGGGCTACTCCACGGTGGGCGACTGGCACTCCAGTGCCCCGGACGACGGGAGCGTGAGCGGTCGGGCCACCCGCTTCGGCGGCCTCAAGCAGGAGTGCGGGATCCACTTGCCCGGCATGGCTGGCGAGGGCATCTGAAGTGGCCGAGCTGTTGCTGGTGGGCAACAGCCGCTGGCACTGGGCCGAGCGCCGCGAAGCTGGGTTGCACTGCTGGCATCAGGACCCACCGCCCGCAGCCCTGAATCTGGCGGGATTGGAGCTTTGGGCTGCCGTTGGGGCCGTCCCCTCCC
>JAURGL010000119.1 GCA_030833825.1 Vulcanococcus sp. SFB_649D_100_25
CACTGTTGGCACCGGTGATCAGGGCGGTGCGCCCGCTCTGGTCGGGGATATCGGACTCAGACCAGGACACGGAGGAGATGAAGCGCTACGGCTGCAATCGTGTCGCCCGCAGCTCCATCACCGTGGGCCCGACCCAGAAGCTGCCTGGATCGTGGGCGGCTTGCGCGATCTCCTGAAGCGCTTGGCCGTGATCCGCCTCGGACCAGATCCCCAGCTGTTGCAGCTGCTCTCCGTAGACCCTCACAAAGCGCTCCATCCACTGCGCCGCCATGGAGCCCTGGGCGCCGAGAACCGGCAGGGGCTGGAGCGCTTCAATCCGCCAACCGCGGGCTGCCAGCAAGGACGGCAGGCGGCGGTTCACATCGGGATCCCCGCCGGTTTCGCGAAAGCTGCGTTGACAGGCCGCCCCAAAGCGTTCGATGGCGCTCCCATGGGGATGGAGGCCAAAAGTGTCCCAGTGCACGTACTCATGGAACAGGACCTGTCCGCCTGGCGCGATGCACTGATCCAGGCCCTCCAGGAGGGGCTCCAGATTGCTGAGGAACATCGCAAGCCAGCGGCACCAGGCCAGGTCGAAGCGCTCTTCGGGCCAGGGATCGTTGAGGAGGTTGTGCTGCCGCAGTTCCAACTGCGGCAGCTTCAGGCGCTCAGCCTCGTCCCGGCCCGCCTCCACATAGCGGGGGCTGCGCTCTAGGGCCAGGACGCGCCCGGAGGACCCCACCCGCTGGGCGAGCTCGCAGGCGGCAAACCCGGGTCCAGCCCCCAGGTCCAGGACCCGCATCCCCCTGCGGAGCCCTGCCCTGCTCCAGGCCGCTTCGGCTTGGGGGCGCCAGAGCTCGTGCTGGAAACGCAGTCGCTGCAGTTCCGCGTCCCGGGTGCCAAGGATGTAGTCGGAAGCCACCGGGCTGCTTTTTCAGTCTTCAGGGAACAGCAGGCCAGCCAGTTCATCGGGATCCACGTCGTAGACGCGGGCCAGGCTGGTTTCAATGGCGGCGGTCACTTCGCCCGGCAGGAAGCGCATCGCGCTCAGTGCATCGTCGGTGATCTCATCACTCAGAAGTTTGTCCCCGCCGAGCTTCTCGTCGTTGATCACGGCCATCACCCAGCTCTGGTAGGCGTAGACCAGATCGGAGAACTCCAGATCGGGATCGTTGAAGTCCAGGGCCATGGCTCGGCGTTCACTCGGGAAACAGTCTGCCGGCCGGTGGGGAAGATGGTGACCATGACGACCGCATCCCCTGACCCGCTGGCCCTTCAGGCCACCCTGGTGGATTTCGCCCTCGCGGAACTGGTCCGCCAGAACCGGGAGAGTTTTCAGCCGCTGTGGACGCCGGAAAGCTGGGCCAAGTTGCTGATCTGGCTGGCCTTGAACTGCGGTTGCAGCGGGGATGAAGCGGGCCTCAAGGCCTTCGCGGAGGCGATGGGTCCCCTGCAGATGGGACGACTGCGGCGGGTGTTCTTCGAACGGGAATTGGGGGACCTTGAGCTGCAGCTGATGGCCGATCCCGCCGAGCAGCAGGTGCTGGTGCTGCCCCAGGGCCCAGCGGATGAGGTGCTGCACAACGACCGCATCGCCCGCGCCTTTGAGCGGGTCGGACTGACAGGGCATCTGCCGACCGATCAGGCCCGCTGGCAGCAGCTGGATGCGGTGGTGGTTGTCCCCTGGCTGGAGGGCCGCTGATGGAGTTGATTGCCCGCTACCGCAACAGCGGCTTCGAGGCCCTGGCCGACGGGGTGATGGCCTTCTTCGAGCGCCGCCCTGACCTGCAGCGTCCCGGGGTTGCCTTTGGGCCCGACGGCAGCGAGCCCGCCAAGGTCTCAACCGACATCAGCCTGGTGGCGATCGATCGTTCTGATCCCGAGGCCTTTGCCCTGGCGCAGGTGATCCTGCGGGGGGTGAGCGCTGGCCTGGAGCGCTACCTGCAGGAGCGGCCCCTGTTTCGCGAGTGCTGCCCGGAGCAGCAGCTCTTCGTGAACCCGATCTTCAACCTGCAGCGCTATGCCCCTGGCGAGGGGTTTAAGCGCTGGCATTGCGACTGGACCATCAGCGACGAAGCCACCGAACCCGTGCATCGCGTGCTGGCCTGGATCCTCTACTGCAACAGCGTCGAGGAGGCCGGAACGGAGTTCCACTGGCAGGAGCACCACGAGGAGGCGGAGCGCGGCAAGCTCGTGATCTTTCCGGCGGGTCCCTCCCACATCCACCGCGGCCGGGTGAACCACAACCTCACCAAAACCATTGCCACGGGCTGGATCAATGCCGGCAGCCGTGAGGGCTATCTCAAGCGACTGTCGAGTCCTTAGTGGTGGCCAAGGTTGGGCTTGTGCTGCTCCGGGGGCCAGACCATCGAGTACTGGACCTGCTGCGGGAAGGGGATTTCGATGTTGTGTTCCTTGAATGAGTTCCAGATCGCTTGATTCACCTCGCTGCAGATGGAGGTGTTGTTCAGCGGATTGGCGATCCAAAACCTAAGGGCGTAGTGGATGGCGGAGTCGCCATAGCTGAGTAGCAAGGCCTTCGGGGCAGGGTGCTTCAGCACCCGTGGCACCTGGCGTGCGGTGGCCTCCAGCAGCGCAATCACATCAGCCGGATCGTGGTGATAGGCGGCACCAACGCTCACCTGACTACGGCGCATCCGATCGCTGGCGGTGTAAGTGGTCGCCGCCTCGGTGAAAAACGTCTGATTCGGGATCAGCAGTTCCGCGTTATCCCGGTCGCGCCAGAGCAAGGTGGCCCGCAATCCCAGATTGCGGACTTCGCAGGGATCCCCATCGATCATCAGGACCTCACCGGGGCGTACGGAGCCCTCAAACAACAGCCAGATCCCACTCACGAAATTGGAGAACACCTCCTTGATGCCGAAGCCCAGGCCCACCGAGAGGCCGCCGGCGATGGCCAGCAAGGCGGTGCTGTTCAACCCAAGTTGAATGCAAAGCGCCGTGATGCCGATCGTCACCACGACGTAGCGCAGGATCAATCCCAGGGCCTTGCGGCTTCCATCGCTGATGCCGAGCGATCGCTGGAGGAGCAAGGCCAGGCCAGCGGCCGGCGGCCCGGATCCCACTACCAGCAAATAGGCCAACAGTGCCGCACTGAAAACCTTCCCCAGGCTCAGGGACACGCCGAACAGCTCCCCGACAGGGATCACAACCAGGTCGTTGATGCTGTCGAGCCGGTTGATGAACAGCAGTGTTGCCGCCAGCAGATAGAGGGGACGCAGCAGCCGGCTCTGCAGCTGATGAGCTCGCCTCTCCGGTAGCCAGCGCAACAGCTGGTCGTCAAGCACCTCCAGGCAACACCAGCCCAGCCAGAGCAGCGCCAGGAATTGAAGGAGGCCGTCGCTAAATCCAGCCACCGCCAGCAGCAGCCCAACCAGGATCGTGACGGCAGGCCCCAGAAGCTGCTGCACCAGTCGCGGCAGGCGTTGGTGAAGTCTTCGCCTGCGCCAGTCCCTGTTGAGGATGAACGCTGTCAGCAGTAGCACCAGTTGGATCACCACGGGACCCCGCTGCAGGTACCCCAGCCAGCTCAGAACCTCCAGGAGCAGTTCTTTCATTCGTCCCCCCGGAGCGCCGCAATCAACTGGTCTCGGGCGCGTTCGGGAGTAATGACGCCGAACACCAGAGGCACCAGAACTGCTTCTGACTTCGCCACCCGTGGGTCATTGCCATGGATCAGGGCCAGTAACGGATCGCTCTTGGCCCCCTGGTCTCTGGCTTCCACAAGGGCAGCCAATACCTGGGAGCTCTGCACCGCAACGGTGACGTGCGGATTCACAGGAAGCAGGCTCAGGCTGTCGAGCGTGAGGGTCCGCTGCTGTAGGGGCGTGACGCTGAATTGCGTGAGGGCCAGGGCCATCTGCCGTTGCCTCGGGCTTGAGTTGCGGCCAAGGGCCAAGACCCTCAGCCGGTTCAGGGGGCTGGCTTGATGCCGCACACCATTGGGTAGAGGCGCCACCCCTAGATGGATCCCCATCCGTTCGCGGAAGCGTTGGAGGTTGGAACTGCTGCAGCTCACCCAAGCCATTCGGCCTGACACCAGCCCTTCGAGCAGGTTCGATTGATCGGGATAGAAGTTGATCCGCTGCTGGTTGTTGACGTCTTGCAGCCAGCTCAACCAGTTGAGGATGTCCTGTCGCTCAGTAGGTGTGGGTGGCTGGCCTTCTGCGGCTGCAATCAGTCCCGGGATGGCCCCAAGAGCTCCTGCTGTCCAGACCAACTCGCGAAACCTGAGGGATAGGCCCACCGAATCCCCCTGCGCCCCCGCGCTCAGGAGTTCCTGAAGGGTGGTTGGTGCTCGTGTCAGTTGCCGGCGATCAAAGCAGGCCAGTTGCGGCAACACCACTAGCGGTTGTCCGGATTGCTGACCCCGGTCGTTACGCAGCCGCGTGCTCAGCCTTAAGAGGGTGTTGGCGTTGGCCTCGGGAGATTCCTGCAGAGGATCCACCAATCCTTCAGCCAGCAGGGAGTTGGCGATTGACCCGTTGGTGAGGATGAGGTCGGGCCCTAGGCCGGCCTTCTGGCGTTGCCGGACCTGATCAATGAGTTCCTTTTCGCGGTAGAGGTCCGTTTGAACCAAGACCTCGGGGTGAAGTGATCGGAACTGCTCAATAAGCTTGTAATGAAGCAGCCGGAACTCCTGAATTGTTTCCGAGGTGATCTGACGGTCGTCTTCGATGCTGACCGCCAAATAGAGCATCACCGGCAGGGTTGGCTTACTGAGGCTGCAGCCACCCAACACAGCCGCCATCAGCAGCGCGATCAGTCGGAAAGGTTTGGGAATCGGTCCCAACCGCTGTAGCTGCGAGTGCCCCATCATCACTGCCCCTGAGGCCCTTTGCGAGCATGGGGGTACCGCCAGATCTCCCGACGTGACCGACGCTCTGCCCAAGACC
>JAURGL010000011.1 GCA_030833825.1 Vulcanococcus sp. SFB_649D_100_25
GAGCACTGAGAGGGCTTTCACGGCGAGGCTCCGTTGATCTGGCCCACAAGTTTCCCATTGCCGGGCGCCTAGCGTGCCGGGCAACCCTCTGTTGTGTGATGGCCGAGCAGCCCGACAACGCCCAGGCCGCCCCTGCGCGCTGGCCCTACCTGCTGGGCTGTGGCCTGGCCATGGGCTCCGCCGATGTGGTCCCCGGGGTCTCCGGAGGCACCATGGCCTTCATCCTCGGCATCTACGGGCAGCTGCTCGAGGCGATCGCCGGGTTTGACCTGGAGCTGCTGGCCCTGCTGCGCCGCGGGGCCTGGCAGGAGGCCGCCGCGCGCATTCACCTCGGGTTTCTGATTCCCCTGCTCTCGGGCCTGGCGGGATCGGTCCTGCTGCTTGTGCGCCCGATCACCTGGCTCTATGAGCACCAGCCCGTCCTGCTGTTTTCTCTGTTCTTCGGCTTGATCGTGGGCTCGATCCTGCTGATCTCCCGCCATGCCCACTGGGGCCGCTCCGGGCTGATCTCCATGGCCGTGGGGGTGCTGGCAGCCCTGCTCCTGGTGACCCGCACTCCTGTGACCATGCCCCATGACCCCTTCACCCTCTTCTGGAGCGGGGCCGTGGCGATCATGGCGATGATCCTGCCGGGGGTTTCCGGGTCGTTTCTGCTGCTGGTGCTCGGGCAGTACCAGCATGTGATGGAGTCCGTGAAGGGCCTCGATCTCGGCACCCTGGTGCCCTTCACCCTGGGCTGTGCCACTGGCCTTCTGTTGTTCGTGCGCCTGCTCAAGTGGCTGCTGGAGCGCTGGCATGGCCAGACCGTGGCCCTGCTGGTGGGCTTCATGGTGGGATCCCTCTGGAAGATCTGGCCCTTCCGCACCGTTCTGGAGACCACCATCAACGCCAAGGGCAAGTTGGTCGTGCTGCGCGATGCCCTGGCTGCCCCCAGTACAGCCAGTGCCTTGGCGGTCTCCTTGCTGCTGATGGGACTGGGGGTGCTGTTGGTGATCGGCCTGGAGCGCTTGCAGGAGCGCGTTGGCACCCCTGAGATGGGTGGCTGATTCAGACCCCTTGCTGGAGCAGGGAAACTAGGGGCTGCACTCTGCAGCCTCGATGGTGGATTCGGCCTCCGGCGATCGCGGACACCCCCCCGAACAGTGGGGCTCATCCCTCGGTTTCGTGCTGGCGGCGGCCGGCAGCGCGGTGGGCCTGGGGAACCTCTGGGGCTTTGCCTACCGGGCCTCCCAAGGCGGTGGGGCGGCCTTCGTGCTGCTCTACGTCTTGATCGTGTCCCTGGTCTGCCTGCCGGTGTTGGTGGCGGAGATGGTGCTCGGGCGCAGCACGGGCCATGCGCCCCTGGTGGCCCCGATCACCGCCGGGGGTCGCCGCTGGGCCCCCCTGGGCTGGCTCTACATCGCCGCCTCGGTGGGGATCCTGAGCTACTACGCCGTGTTGATGGGCTGGACGGGCCGCAGCCTGCTGCATGCCCTCAGTGCCCCCCTGCCGGCGGACATGGCCGCGGCACAAAGCTTTTTCGCCGGCATCAGCAGTGGCGGTGATGCGGTCCTGGGGCACCTCTTGAGCCTGGCCCTCACCGGAGTGGTGGTGGCCGCTGGTGTCCGGGGAGGGATCGAGAGGCTGTCGCGCTGGGGAATGCCGTTGCTGTTTGTCCTCCTGCTGGCCCTGTTGGTCTGGGCCTCGTTCCTCCCTGGTGCCCATCGGGGCTACAGCGACTTCCTGCTGCGCTGGGATGCCAGCAAGCTCACCGATCTCACCACGATCCGCAACGCCTTCACCCAGGCCTTCTTCTCGATCGGGGCCGGGATCGGCTGCATCCTGGCCTACGCCTCCTATCTCGATCGCCGCAGTGGGATCCCCGGGGAAGCGGTGGCTGTCGTGGGGATGGACACGGCCGTGGGCCTGATGGCCGGCTGCGTCACCTTCCCGATCGTGGCCAGCTTTGCCCTCGGTGATGTGGTGAGCGGGAGCACCGTGGGGACCCTGTTCATCGCGCTGCCCACCGGCCTGGCGTCCCTGGGTGGGGCCGGGCGCGTCGTGGCGGCGGCCTTTTTCTTCCTGGCCTACGTGGCCGCCATCACCTCCTCGGTGTCCCTGCTGGAGGTCCCGGTGAGCTCCCTGATGGATCGCCTCGGCTGGAGTCGCCGGCGGGCTGTCTGGTTGATGGTGCTGGTGATTGCCGTGATCGGTTTGCCCTCGGCCCTGAATGTGGCCGTCCTGGAGCGGATGGATGCCCTTTTTGGAGGTGTCTGCCTGATCGCCGGCGGCTTGCTGATGGCCGTGCTGATGGGCTGGAGGGCTCCGGCTCGTTTCCGCACTGATCTGTTGGGGTCGGGGACCTCGCCGGGCGTCCTCCGCGTGCTGCAACTGGCCTTGCGCTGGGTGTCGGTCCCGGTGATCTCCTACGGGCTCGTGGTCTCGGTCGTTGATCTGGCGCGCAGCTGGTCGGGGGCGAGCTGAGGCCCTTGAGGCGGCTGAGGCTTAACTGGGCCGAGACATCGGCCCTCCCCATGGCGATCGGACCCCAATGGCTTCAGCGCTTCAACTTCATTGAGCGGGCCAAGCTGGAGCGGCAGCTCTGGGATGCCTTCGAGCGGGGCGAGGCAATCGAGCAGCTGGTGGAGCAGTGCGAGCCGGGCTTCCAGAAGGAGGTGTGGAGCACCACTGCGCTCCGGATCCGCAAGATCGAGGAGATGATGCGCAATCAGCAGGGCCCTAAGCCTTGAACACCGGCATCCAGCGCACAGGTCCCGGCATCCGGCCGACCTGCGGGTCCGCGCTGATCAACTGAATGCCTTCGCAGCTGGCCTGGGCCACCAGCAGGCAATCAAACGGATCACTGCAGAGGCGGGTGAGGCCTGAGAGGGCCAGGACATGGGCCGGCAGGATCGGCAGCTCATCCCAGCCGGCATCCAGCAGGGCCCTCCTCATCACCGACACGTGCAGCCGGAAGCTTCGCCGGTGCAAGGTGCGCTTCTGCATCAATTCCCAGAGGCTCGCCACGCTGAACAGCGGGGTGGTGTCCGGCGCATCGAGCAGAGCGGCGAGACCGTTGGGCAGCCGCTCAGGGCAGGCCATCGCCCAGATCAGCAGATGGGTGTCGATCAGGTACCGCATCAGATCAGCCGATCGAAGTCATCGGGCACGGAGCAGCGTCCCCGCAGCCACCCCAGGCGACTGCGATGGACCGCCTCGGTGATCGCGCTGACCTGCACCATCGGCCGTCCCGCCTTGCAGATCACAAACGACTGCCCGCGGGCTGCCTCGGCCACCAGCTGAGAGAGCTGGGTTTTGGCCTCATGCATGTTGACTCGGCGCATGGTGAGGGGTGCCTCTGTGCGTGCCTCCCGCAGCTGAGTCGACTAAGTCGACTCACCAAGGGGACAGGTCCCACAGAGCATTCCCACCCAACCCGGGAGTGCTCAGCTGCGAATCCAGTCGGTCAGACCACCGGGTTTGTCGATCAGCTCGATGCCTTGGGCCTTGAGCGCATCGCGGATCCGATCGGCGCTGGCGAAATCTTTGGCGGCTTTGGCGGCCTGGCGCGCCTCGATCTCGGCTTGGATCGCGGCATCACTGAGGCCAGCATCCGCGACTTGCGCTTCATGCTGCAGCCCCAGCACGGCGCTCAGCTCCTGGAGCAGGGCCAGCTGCTGCTGGTTCTCGGGTTGCTCCAGTTCAACCCTTGCGCTCTCGTCGCCCCGTTCGATCCGGTTGGCCAGGGCCCGCAGCGGTTTGGCCAGTTCAAACAGCACCGCCAGGGCGGCGGAGGTGTTGAGGTCGTCGTCCATGGCAGCGGCAAAGCGCTCGCGCAGCTCGGAGCGTTCGGGGGCAACCCCGCCGGTCAGCCCCAGGGCGGCGTTGAGACCCTTCCAGCCGGTGGCGGCCGCCTCAAGGGCTTCGGCGGTGAAGTCGAGCGGTTTGCGGTAGTGGGCCTGCAGGGTGAACAGGCGCAGGGTCATGGGGCTGACACCGGAATCCAGCAGGGCGCGGATGGTGGTGAAGTTGCCGAGGGATTTCGACATCTTCTGGCCGCCCACATTCACCATGCCGTTGTGGAGCCAGTAATGGGCCAGCTCCTTGCCGGTGGCGGCTTCTGATTGGGCAATCTCGTTTTCGTGGTGCGGGAACACCAGATCGGCCCCGCCCAGGTGGATGTCGATGGTGTCGCCCAGCTCCTCGCGCACCATGGCTGAGCACTCGATGTGCCAGCCCGGCCGGCCCTGGCCCCAGGGGGAGGGGAAGCTGGGTTCTCCGGGCTTGGCCCCTTTCCAGAGGGCAAAGTCGAAGGGGTGGTGCTTGCGGGCCTCTTCCTCGGAAGCCACACGACCGCCGGCGTTGTCCTGCTGCTGCTCCAGGTCCCGGCCGCTGAGCTTCCCGTAGCCGGCGTGCTTCATCACGGCGAAATACACATCGCCATCGGCGGAGTAGGCGGCGCCTTTGGCTTCGAGCTCGCTGATCAAGGTGCGAATCGCATCGAGGCTGCGGGTGGCCCGCGGCATGCGGTCGGCCGGCAGGATGTTGAGGCGCGTCATGTCGGCCACGAAGGCCTCGATGTTGCGCTCGCTGACCGCTTCCATCGAGCTGCCCTCCTCGGCGGCCCGGTTCAGGATCTTGTCGTCGATGTCGGTGTAGTTCTGCACGAACGTCACCGCGTAGCCGCTCCAGCTGAGGTAGCGGCGCAGGACGTCCCAGGCGATGTAGCTGCGGGCATGGCCCAGATGGCAGAGGTCGTAGACCGTGACCCCGCAGCAGTAGATGCTCACCTTCCCGGGCTCGATCGGCCGGAACTCCTCAACGCGGCGGGAGAGGGTGTTGGTGAGACGCAGGCTCATTTCGCTTCCATCCAGTTGGGGCCGACGCCCGTCTCCACCACTAGGGGCACAGAGAGATCAACCGCGCGCTCCATGGTTTCACGCGTGAGGCTGAGCACCTGATCGAGGGCTTCCGGGGCCGCCTCCAGGACCAGTTCGTCGTGGACCTGCAGCAGCAGGCGCGCCGGCAGACCACTGGCCGCGAGTTTGTGGTGCAGCTGCACCATGGCGAGCTTGATGATGTCGGCGCTGGAGCCCTGGATCGGGGCGTTGGCGGCGGCCCGCAGCTGCTGGGCCTCCATGCCGCCGCGGCGGGCCACCTCCAGTTCGATCTCCAGCGGGTCCTTGCCCAGGAGGCGCCCAAGGCCGGAAGGATCGAAGGCGAAGGGGCGACGCCGCCCGAGGATGGTCTCGACGTAGCCGCGCGACAGGGCCAGCCGCTCCTGCAGCTCCAGGAAGGCAAACACCTTGGGGTAGCGCTGCTTGTACTTGCTGAGGAAGTCCTTGGCTTCGGCTTGGCTCACCCCGGTTTCCCGGGCGAAGCGCTGCACCCCCATCCCGTAGATCACCCCGAAGTTGATCGTCTTCCCGAGGCGACGTTCATCGGGGCTCACCGTTTCTTTCTCGAAGAGCAGGCGGGCCGTGAGGGCGTGCACGTCATCGCCGTCCTGGTAGGCCTCCACCAAGACCTCCTCCCCGGAGAGGTGAGCCAGGATCCGGAGCTCAATTTGCGAGTAATCGGCGCTGATCAGCTGCCAGCCGGCTTCGGGTAGGAAGGCTTTGCGGATGCGGCGCGAAAACTCTGTGCGGATGGGGATGTTCTGCAGGTTGGGGTTGCTGCTGGAGAGGCGACCCGTTGCCGTGACCGCCTGGTTGAAGTCGGTGTGGACCCGCCCTGTTTCCGGCTCCATCAACGCCGGCAGGGCATCGACATAGGTGCTCTTGAGCTTGCTGAGGGTGCGGTGCTCCAGCACCAGGGGCACCACCGGGTGGGCGTCCTCCAGTTTTTCGAGGACCGTCGCATCGGTGCTCCAGCCGGTCTTGGTCTTGCGGGATTTCTTGCGATCGAGCCCGAGGGTGTCGAACAGCAGTTCACCCAGTTGCTTGGGTGAGGCCAGGTTGAACTCGGTGCCGGCGGCGGCCTTGGCTTCGGCCTCGAGGCGCTCCAGGGTGCCCGCCAATTCCTTCGATAGCTCCCCTAAGTAGTCGGTGTCGATGCGGATCCCGGTGGCCTCCATCAAGGCCAGCACCGGCTCCAGGGGCAGTTCCACCTGATCGAGCAGTTTGGGCAGTGCCGGGCCGAGCTGCTCCAGTTGGTCCCGCAGCAGTGGGGTGAGGCGGAAGGTGACATGCACGTCCATGCCGCAGTAGAGGGCGGCCTGCTGCATCGGCACCGCGGAGAAGTTGGCCCCTTTGGGCACCAGTTCGCCATAGCTGGTGGGCAGGAAGCCGAAGTTGCGCTGGGCCAGCACTTCGAGTCCGTGCTTGGCGTTGGCGTCGCGCAGGTAATCCGCCAGGAGGGTGTCCATGACCACCCCTTCGAGGGGCAGGCCGTGGCGGAGCAGGATCAACCGGTCGTATTTGGCGTTCTGCAGGGTTTTGGGGTGCTCCCTGCTGCTGAGCCAGGGGGCCAGGGCTGAGAGCACTTGATCCAGGGGCAGTTGCGCTGGATCGCTGAGCTCGGCCTGGTGCCCGATGGGGATATAGGCCAGATCCCTGAGGCCCTCACCCCAGCAGAGGCCGATGCCCACCAATTCCGCCTGGAAGGGGTTGAGGCTGGTGGTCTCGGTGTCCAGCGCCACGGGCCTGTTCGCATCACGGCTCCCCAGCAGGCGCGTCACCAGCGCCTGGAGGGCGGCCTCGCTGCTGATCAGTTCGGGCTCCAGCGCCGGCAGGTTGGCTGGGGCTTTGGCTGTGGATGGGGCTTCGGCGGGCTCTCCGAGGTTGGTCGACTGAGTCGACTCAGCTGAGGGCGCCTCCGTCAGGGCAGCTGGGCTGCTGGCGGGAGCGTCGAGGGAGAACACCTCAGCGAAGCTGTTCACCTGGCGCCTGAGGCTGAACAGCTCCAGGTCCTCCAGGCTCTCGGCCAGGGCATCGCTCTTCACGGCCCCCAGCTCCAGCCTCGGCTCTGCCGGGAGGGGGATGTCCACCAGGATTTCAGCGAGCATGCGCGAGCGGTAGGCGCTCTCCCGGTCGTTGCTGAGCTTGCCGAGCAGGGCACCTTTGAGGGCTCCCTTGGGGTCCTTGGCCTTGGGGCCCGCTGCCTCCAGCTGTTCGAGGGCGCTGTAGATCCCATCGAGGTCCCCGTGGGCCTGGAGCAGGGTGATGGCGGTCTTGGGGCCGACCCCTTTCACACCGGGGATGTTGTCGCTGCTGTCGCCGGTGAGGGCCTTGAGGTCCACCACCTCTTCCGGGGTGACACCGAGCTTGGAGATCACCCCATCGCGGCGGATTTCCACCGGACCGCTGCTTTTGGCGTAGGGGCCTCCGCCCATGTAGAGGACAGCGATGTCGCGCTGGTCGTCCACCAGCTGGAACAGGTCGCGGTCGCCGGAGAGGATCCGCACCCGCCAGCCCTGATTGGCGGCGCGGTTGGCCAGGGTGCCGAGGACGTCATCGGCCTCGTAGCCGGGAGCCATGCAGAGGGGAATGTCGAGCGCCTGCTCGAGGATCTGCTGGAGATTGGCGAGGTCCTGGAAGAAGTGTTCCGGGGCTACGTCACGATGGGCCTTGTAGGCCTCATCGGCTTCATGGCGGAAGGTGGGTTCAGCCGTATCGAAGGCGATCACCACCCCCTGGGGGGTCAGGCCTTTGCAGTTGTCCAGCAGGGCCTTGAGAAACCCATAGGTCACCGAGGTGGGGACCCCCTCCTTGGTGCTGAGTCCCCCTTCGCCCCCCTTGCTGAAGGCGTAGAAGCTCCGGAAGGCCAGGGAGTGTCCATCCACCAGCAGCAGCAGGGGCTTGAGGGTGGTGTCGCCGCCGGTCAAAACGCCCTGGGGATGCAGTCGCCCCAGACTGACAGAACAGGACAGGCCGCCCTCAGTCCCTGTGGCCGTTATCGCTGGTGGCTTGAGCGCAGCTGGGATGCCGCAGGCCCAGCCCTGGTGTTCATCGGACTGAATCCCTCGCGGGCGACAGCCGATCGGGATGACCCCACCCTGCGGCGCCTGCAGGGCTTCGCCCGGGCCTGGGGCTTCGGCCGCCTGGAGGTCCTCAACCTGTTCTCACGCATGGCGGCCACGCCGGCGGTGCTGCGCCGCAGCGCTGATCCGGTGGGGGCTCAGACCGACGCCTGGCTGCGCAGGCGCGTGCTGGCCCTGGCCGGGGAGCCCCACACGGCCCTGTGGCTCGGCTGGGGCAATGGGGGCCGTTGGAGAGGGCGTGACCAGCAGGTCCTGGCTTTGCTGCAGGGGCTGCAGGCTCCGCCTCTGCCCATGTTGGCCCTGGGGCTTACCGCCAGCGGACAGCCCCGCCATCCTCTTTATGCCCCCAAGGCTGCGCAGCCGCTTCTGTTGACCCATCCTGGGGATGAGCTTCGGCCTGGTTCCCCCTGGCGATGACCCGTATCCCAAGCCGTTTCGCGATCCATCTGTTGCTCTCCGGGGGGCATGAGCAGGTGGTGCATTTCCCCAGCCTCGATGCCTTCCAGCAGTGGTACGGGACGGTGCTCAATGCGGGCCCTGCCGATGCCTTCATCAATGTCCCGATCACGGATCTGCCCGGGGAGTATCTGGTGGTGAGGCCCAGTGCCGTGAAAGGGATTCGGGTGGAGCCGATCTACGGCGCCCTCGCTGACGATGACGTTTGAGGGGAACAGCCCGGAGCTGCTCTGGGGAACCTCATTTTTTGCCGGTTCGCTGGCGCAGCTGACGGCCCGGCTTAGTGGGCTGCCGTCGGTGGTTCTGCTGCTGGCGGTTGGGTTGCTGATCGGGCAGGCGGGGCTGGATCTGGTGAACCCTGAAAGCCTCGGGGGCGGTCTGGAGTCGCTGGTCGCCCTGTTGGTGAGTCTGGTGCTCTTCGATGGTGGTTTGAATCTGCGCCTGGCCGGGCGGGAGCTGCAGCGCACGGTGATTCAGCTGGTCCTGGCCCGCTGCCTTCTCGCTCTGCCGGGGGGCGCCGTCCTGGCCCATGAACTGGCGGGCCTGAGTTGGCCCCTGGCCTGGGTGTTCGCGGCGATTGCCCTAGGCACCGGGCCCACGGTGATCACACCGATGGTGCGGCAGATGGCCCTGGTGCCCCGCTTGGCCGGGGTGCTGGAGGCGGAGGGCCTGATCCTCGAGCCGGTGGGTGCGGTGCTCGCCCTGGTGTTGCTGCAGTTGGCCCTCGGGGACCTGCAGCGCTGGGATGAGGTCCTGCCGCTGTTGCTGCTGCGCCTTGGCGGGGGTGCCTTGATCGGGGCCGTCACCGGCTGGGTGCTGGTGCTGGTGCTCGAGCGCCTGCCGGCCGATGCCGAAGCCCTGAAGCTGCAGCTCACCCTCGGGGTTCTGTTCCTGCTGGTCAGTGGCATCCAGGAGGTCCTGCCGGAGGCCGGCCTGCCGGCGGCGGTCGCGGCGGGTGTGGTGGTGGGGCTGCGCCTGGATGAGCAGGCCACCCAGCTGGATGAGTGGATCGCGCAGTTGGCCCAGTTGGCGATCACGGTCCTGTTCCCCCTGTTGGCGGCGGATCTGTCCTGGGGGGAGCTGAGCCCCCTGGGCTTGGGAGGTGTGGCCTGCGTGTTGGGATTGATGCTCTACCGCTGGCTGGTGGTGCAGGCGGCGGGGCTGGGGCTGCCGGCCTTGCTCTGGTCCGACAAGCTGATGCTCAGTTGGGTGGCCCCGCGGGGCATCGTCACGGCGGCGGTGGCCAGCCTGTTTGCCCTCAAGATCAGTGCGGCCGGGTTGCCCGGCGGCGGGGCCCTCAAGGGGCTGGTCTTTCTCACGATCCTGCTCACCGTGGCCCTGCAGGGCTTCACGGCGCCAGTCCTGGCCCGGAGGCTTGGCCTGGTTGATCCCTTAGAGGCTGCGCTCGATGCGGGAGCGGGCCTCGCCGCTGGGTTGGAGCAGCAGCCAGGTGGTGAGCAGGTCGGGTCCCTGGAGGCTGCCGAGTAGGGCTGCCCGCAGGGTCTTCATCAGCACCCCCTTCTTCACCCCGGCAGTGGCTACGGCCTTGCCGAGCAGCTCCTGGGCCGCCTCAGCACTGAGCGGGCCCTCTGGCAGGTGCTGCAGGAGGGCCTGGAGGGCGGGTCGGGCACCCTCTTGATCCAGCTGCTGCAGGGCCGCATCGCTCAACGCCGGCCTTTCAAAGAAGGGACGGGCCTGCTCAACCCCGTCCTGCAGGGTCACCAGGGAGGGCCCGATCAGGTTGCAGAGCTCCAGGAGCCAGGCGTGCTCCGGTGCACTCCAACCCTGGGCACTCCACAGGGGCTGGAGATCTGTGAGCAGTTGCTCTGGGCTGCGTTCGTGCAGGACCTGGCTGTTGAGCCAGTTGAGCTTGTCCCAATCGAAGCGCGCCCCGGCCTTGTTGACCCGATCGAAGCCGAACACCTTGGCGGCATCACTGAGGTTGAAACGCTCATCCATCCCCTCCGGCGGCGACCAGCCCAGCAGGGTCATGTAGTTAGCCAGGGCCTCGGCCGTGTAGCCCTGGGCGCGGAAGTCGTTCACCGAGGTGACCCCATCACGCTTGGAGAGCTTTTTCCCCTCCTTGTTGAGGATCAGGGGGGTGTGGGCGAACACCGGTTCGGGGGCCCCAAGGGCGGCGTAGAGGAGCTGTTGCTTGGCGGTGTTGGCGATGTGGTCTTCGCCGCGGATCACGTGGGTGATCGCCATGGCGGCGTCATCGACCACCACGACCAGGTTGTAGAGGGGGTCGCCGATCTGATCGGCGGGGGCACGGCGGGCAATCACCATGTCGCCTCCGAGGTCGGAGCCTGACCAGCGCATCTCGCCCCGCACCAGGTCGGTCCAGGTGATGACCGCCTCGTCATCGATGCGGAAGCGAATCGTGGCCTCACGACCTTCGGCGATGTAGGCCTGTTCCTGCTCCGCGCTGAGGTTGCGGTGCCGGTTGTCGTAGCGAGGGGCGCGGTTTTCGGCGGCCTGCCGTTCGCGCATCTCTGTGAGCTCCGCCTCGCTGGCGTAGCAGCGGTAAGCCTTGCCGGAGTCGAGCAGCTGCTGGATGGCGGTGCGGTGTTCAGCGATCCGCTCGCTCTGAATCACGGGCTCGGCGTCCCAGTCGATGCCCAGCCACTGAAGGCCCTCAAGGATGTTGGCGGTGTACTCGGGTTTGCTGCGCTCTTTGTCGGTGTCCTCGATGCGCAGCAGGAATTGCCCGCCGTGATGCCGTGCAAACAACCAGTTGAAGACCGCGGTGCGGGCGGTGCCGATGTGGAGGGTCCCGGTCGGGCTGGGGGCGAGACGCACACGGACCGCCGCTCCAGTTCCAGACACTGGTGTTGCCTCAATGTTGAGAACGGGACTGACGGGGCTCGAACCCGCAACTTCCGCCGTGACAGGGCGGTGCTCTAACCGATTGAACTACAGTCCCATGAGCGCTCAAAGAGCTCTCCCAGCCAGGGCTTCCCGGCCTCGTCTGGATCGCCGCAGCGACCTCAAAAGTATCCGTTGTCGCCCTGCCCTCCGTCAACAACCTGAGGCGCACCGCAGCGCGATTGGCACGAAAAAAGCCCGTCCGGAGACGGGCTTTTGAGGTGAATGTCCGGCAAGGGCCGGGCAAAAGCGGTGATCAGAATGAGATCAAGGACGGAAACCTGCGGGCTCAATCAGGCGGACTTGATTACCACGAGCAGTGAACTCGCGGCCCTGGTCGCTTTGGACGACCACGCGACCGCCGGATTTGACGCGGATCACCCGGGCACGAACCCAGCCGAGGGCGGCTGATTCCAGAACCTTGACCACATCACCGGGCTGTAGATCCAACTCCATGTCCGGAAACGAGAGACTGCAAGGAGGGGGCACCGAACGCGCCGTGGAGGACTTGAACCCCCGACATCAGGTTTTGGAGACCTGCGTTCTACCAACTGAACTAACGGCGCAGGGCCGATGTCCCCTCGGTCGAAGCACCTGGCAAGCCATGTGCTTCAGCGGGCCACAACCCTGAGGCTGTGGCCATGGTGCTGGTACCGCGAGGGCCTCAGCGATCGAAGCGCTGCTTAACGCGAGTGGCTTTGCCCACCCGGTCACGCAGATAGAAGAGCTTCGCCCGGCGCACTTTACCGCGACGTTCCACCTTGATGGAAGCCACCTGGGGGCTGTGAATCATGAAGACACGCTCAACGCCGATGCCCTGGAAGATGCGGCGAACGGTGATGGTCTCGTTCAGGCCGCCGTGGCGCTTGGCGATCACCACGCCCTCGTAGGGCTGGATGCGTTCCTTGTTGCCCTCGGTGATGCGCACGCCCACGCGGACGGTGTCGCCCACGTAGATGTCAGGCAGGTCCTTGGGGTTCTTGGCGATCTGCTCGGCTTCGAAGGCCTGCATCAGCGCGTGGGCGCTGAGCTTGCCAACGGTGGCCTTGGCGGCAGCAGGCTTCTTCTCGGCGACAGCAACGCTGGCCTCGGCTTCAGCAGCAGCCTCGGTGCCGGCAGCTTCGTTGATCTCCTCGTTCTGGATCTCGTCAGTCATGTCCTTGGATTCCGCTGCCATCCCAGCTCCGTAAAACGCCTGGCCAAACAACCAGTGTACTGGCTCAGGGTGCCCCCTCCCGCTGACCCCATTTCCGCAGGAGGGCCGCTCCGGCCATGGTGGCCCCGGTGGCGAGCATCCAGAGCAGCCCCAGGCCGTTGAGCAGGACGACCACCGGTTCGGCGGCGGGTCCCAGCCACTCACCCTCGTGCAGGACCATCAACCAGTGCACCTGGTCCCGGCTCAAGCCTCCCCAGTCCTTCAGCAGGCGGTAGCTCATGCCACTGCAGACGGTGATCAGCAGAGGGGCGATCACCACGGGGGCCACGGCGGCATGCAGGCGGCGCACCAGAACCAGGGGCTTGCGCATGAGCGGAGAGCCTGGCGGCAGGAACTCGGGCCCAGGTTCTAACTTGCAAAGAGCAGGCCTGCACCGCTGGGATGAACCTCTTCGCCGATTTGCTGGCTGCCACCCAGAAGGAACAGCAGGGACACACTGCTGAGCCCGTGGTCACCCAGACCGGGCCCCGCATCCAAAAGAGCCGTCGCGGCGTCGAGGTCAAAAGCGCCCGCGAGATTGAAACGATGCGCCGGTCCAGCCGCATCGTCGCCACGGTCCTGCGCGAAATCATGGAGATGGCGGCTCCGGGGATGACCACCGGTGACCTCGATGCCCACGCCGAGAAGCGCATCCGTGAGATGGGGGCGGTCCCCAGCTTCAAGGGCTATCACGGCTTTCCTGCCAGCATCTGCGCCTCGATCAACAACGAGGTGGTGCATGGGATCCCCAGCAACAAACGGCTGATCAAGGCCGGGGACCTGGTCAAGATCGACACCGGGGCCTACTTCGACGGCTACCACGGCGACAGCTGCGTGAGCATCCTGGTGGGCGATCAGGCCCCTGATCACGCCAAGTCCCTCGCCAAGGTGGCCCAGGAATCCTTAATGAAGGGCCTGGCCACGGTGAAGGCGGGCAGCACCCTGTTGGATCTCGCCGGCGCTGTGCAGGACCACGTCGAGGCCCATGGCTTCGCGGTGGTGGAGGACTACACCGGGCACGGTGTGGGTCGCAATCTGCACGAGGAGCCCTCGGTCTTCAACTACCGCACCAGGGACCTGCCCAACATGAAGCTGCGGGCGGGGATGACCCTTGCCGTGGAGCCGATCCTCAATGCCGGGAGCAAATCCTGCCGCACCCTCAAGGACCGCTGGACCGTGGTGACCGTTGACGGGAGCCTCTCGGCCCAGTGGGAACACACCATCGCGGTGACCAGCGATGGCTGTGAAATCCTCACCGACCGCGACTTTTAGGACCGGCTGACCGCCCTGAAGTAGAGCCAACGGCTCAACGTGGTGAGCGGCATCAAGACATAGGTCAGGGGATTGGGGGTGACGATTATCAATCCCCAATCCCATCGCACCTGCCGCAGGATTTCTCCGGCCACGAAGTCGGCGCTCATCAGGCCCATCGGGTTGAGGGCTGAGCGAAACGGACCCAGGACCAATCGACGGATCCGCAGGTTGGGGCCAGCCAGATCCAGGCTCCGGAGGCTGAGCAACTGGCCCTCCAGGCGCTTGCTGATCTCGTAGAGGGGACTCACCGCCGCCTGGATTTCAGCCTCCGACGTGTTGATCCAGATTTCCCGTTGCTGCCCCCTGGGCTCAAGGGAAGCGAACAGCTCCAGCAGCCTCCAGCCGCTGAGGGCGTTGATCTCGAGGGAGCGCTCCACGGCGGCAGGGCTCCGATCGCCATGGCAGTTCACGCCATGGTTGATCACCAGGACATCGCAGCGGTTCAGGAGGGTCCGCAGCTCGTCTTCGGCCCCGCATCGCCAGGACACCTGCTCCAGGGGGATGGGCTGCCCCTTCGAGCAGAGGATCGTCAGGGGCGCCTCGCTGCTGGTCAGGGCGATCAGCTGCGCTCCGGCTTGGTGCAACTGCCGCACCAGGGCCTGCCCGAGGCTCCCGCTGGCTCCGGTCACGGCAACGGTGCGTCCTTGGAACCGCTCGAGGCGCATGCGCAGCTGGGCGTTGCCGTCAGCATGCGTCATCCTCGGATCAGCGATGCGCGACGGCATGTCGGCCGGTCTGGTGGCCCTGTTCGCTCCCTATTGCCAGGGCAGCGTGCGCCCCGACGGCCTGCAGCAGGCCCTCGAGCAGCTGGAGACGGGGGAAATCCGTGGCTCCCGGTCGCTCCGCCCCTCTGGAGAGCGGCCGTTTCAGCTGCGGTGGCAGGCGGGTGTGGCCCCCCTGGAGCCAGCCCAGTTGGAGCTGCTGGTGGGGGCGGATCCGGGGAGGTCCGCCGGATCTGAACCCGAGGCCCATTACCGCTGTTCCATCGCCACCTATCAACTGGTGCTGTGGCTGATGGATTGGCTGGCGGCGGGGGGAGCCGAGGCGAAGCCCGCGGATCTTCCCGAAAGCTTTTGGCAATGGTTGCTCCTGGGCAGCGCCCCTCCCACGAGCCCGACTTAGATTCCCGCGAACGACTAAGGGTCCATGGATCTGGGAAGCGCGTCGACAACCGCCCGCTCTTCAGCTCTGTTGATCGGATCCTGCGCGCCCTTCAGCGGCAAGTCCGCGCTGGTGCTGGGGCTCGCCCGGCAACTCCTGCAGCGGGGGGTGCCGGTGCGCTTGGGGAAGCCCCTGGCCGACGGGGCCGAGAGTGCTCCTGCTCAAGCCACCGATGCCCGCCTGATCGACGATGACGTCCGTTTCGTCGGACAGATCCTGGGCCTGGCGGACGAGCAGTTGGTGCCCTCGGTCCTGCTGAAGGACCCCCAGACCGCCCGTCAACGGTTGCTCGACGGCAACCTCCTGCCGGGTGATGGTTTTGAAGCCCTGCGCCGGCAGCTGCAGACCTATCCCGACGGCCTCACCGTGATGGAGGCCTCCGGGAGCCTCAACGACGGCCGCCTCTATGGCCTCAGCCTCGCCCAGGTGGCAGAGGGTCTCCAGGCTCCGGTGCTTCTGGTGCATGCCTGGGAGGACAGCGGCAGCGTTGAACCCCTGCTGGCGGCCAAGGAGCAGTTGGGTGATCTGCTGGCCGGGGTGGTGCTGAATGGGGTGCCGCCGGAGCAGGTGAGTGTCCTGCGCTCGGATGTGGTGCCCGCTCTGCAGCGCCTCGGGTTGCCGGTGCTGGGGGTGATGCCCCGCTCCCCTCTGCTGCGCAGCGTCACCGTGGAGGAGCTGGCCAGGCGGCTTGATGCCCGCACCCTCTGCTGCGCCGAGCGCCACGACCTACTGGTGGAAACCCTCTCGATCGGGGCGATGAATGTGAACTCGGCCATGGAGTTCTTCCGCCGCCGCCGCAACATGGCCGTGGTCACTGGAGCGGACCGCACCGATATCCAGCTGGCGGCCCTGGAGGCGTCCACCCAGTGCCTGATCCTCACTGGAGCTGGAGATCCCCTGCCGCAACTAATCTCCCGCGCCGAGGAGCTGGAGGTGCCCATCTTGAAGGTGGAGCACGACACCCTCACCACGGTGGAGGTGATTGAAAACGCGTTTGGTCAGGTGCGCCTGCATGAATCGGTGAAGGCCACCTATGCCTTCCGCCTGGTGGAGGAACACTGTGATTTCGAGCCCCTGTTCACCCGTTTGCGGCTGCCGGTTCCCGCATAAACACTGCTAATTTCAAATTGTCAGCTGGTGTTGTGCGTTGACCCGGTCTCTTGATTTACCGGCCCTCGACCGGATTGACACCCTGGCCCAAGAGCTGGCAATGCTGCAGGACCGCAGCAAGCGCCGTATCGCCATCCTTGGCAGCCGACATGTTCCTGTGGTCTCGGTCCATCTGGTGGAGCTGGTCTCCCGCTCCCTGGCCCAGGAGGGGCACAGCCTGATCACCTCCGGTGCCCAAGGGGTGAATGCGGCTGTGATTCGCAGCGTGCTCGAGGTGGATGCCGCTCGGCTCACGGTGCTTCTGCCCCAAAGCTTGGATCGCCAGCCCCGTGAATCCCGCGATCAACTGGATCGCGTTTTGCACCTGGTGGAGAAACCGGAAAACGACGAATTGCCGTTGCCCATGGCCAGCAGCCTGTGCAATCAGGAGATCATTCGCCGCTGCGACCAGTTGATTTGTTTCGCCTTCCACGACAGCGAGACCCTGTTGGCCAGCTGCCGCGCTGCCGAAGACATCGGCAAGGTGGTCAGCCTGATGTTCTTCGACTGACCAGGCGAAGCTCAGCCGGCTGAGGCCATCACCGCACGCAGGCCGCTGAGATAAAGGCTGCCTGCGCAAACCATCCCGCCAGCCCAGCAGAGGGAGCGCAGCGGGGGCAGGTTGGCCACATAGGCCGCGATGTAGGCGAGGCGAAGGGCGGGATAGGCCCAGGCCGCGGCGATGGCCACACCGCTGTCGACCCCGGCGATCAGGCAGAGCAAGGCGGCGGGTGCGTAGAGGATGTAGGCCTCGAAGCTGTTGAGGTGGGCCCAGTTGGCCCGCTTGCCCCACTCCGGCAAGCGCTCGGCCATCGCCCGCGGTGCCGCCAGGTCACTGATCTGGAAGTTGGCCTGGGAGCGGGCAGCCCCCAGGGGGACCAGGCTCGCCACCACGACACCGGCACTGAGCAGGAGAGACCAGGCAAAGGCGGGGTGCATCGGCGCAGATGGGGCGGACTTGCCTCCTTTTCTAGGCTGTGGGCAGCACGGTCCTTGCGCTCTTCATGGCATCCACCTACTCCTTCGACGTCGTATCTGATTTCGACTGGCAGGAATTGGTGAACACCCTCGACCAGGTGCGCCGTGATGTCGCCACCCGCTACGACCTCAAGGATTCCGGGACGGAAGTCGACCTCGAGGAGACCAGCTTCACGATCACGACCGCCAGTGATCTGACCCTGCAGGCCGTGGAAGATGTGTTGCGCCAGAAGGCCACCAAGCGCAATCTCTCACTCAAGATTTTTGATTTCCAGACCCCCGAAACCGTTGGGGGCAACAAGATCAAGCAAGTGGTGAAGCTCCGCAAGGGCCTATCCCAGGAGCTGGCCAAAAAGCTCAGCAAAACCATTCGCGATGAGCTCAAGAAAGTCACCGTGGCGATCCAAGGTGATGCCCTGCGAATCACCGGAAAAAGCAAGGACGATCTCCAGGCGGTGATCCAACTGCTCAAGGAGCAGGACGTCGAGGTGCCCCTCCAGTTCGAGAACTACCGGTAGGGCTCGATCACAATTTCCGGATGCCGGGCCGCTAGCGGTTCCAGGCGCCGCAGCAGGGTCTTCCTCAGGGTTGTGATCTGAGGAGAGTCGGCGAACTCCCGTTTCATGATCAGGGCATCGCCTGATCGGATCGGCAGATCGATGGGGAGCCGTCTCAGGCTGTCCCCGCAGATTTCGAGGCTCATGGCCGTGGCGTAGCCAATGGTGAGGTCCGCTTCGCTCTTGCCCTCCCAGAGGCTTCGCTTGTAGCGCTTCATGCGCACTGGGGATGACCAGAGCCCCACTTGCTTCAGGGCCTGCTCCACCTTGGGGTAGGCCCCCGCTGGAAGCGCCAGGCTGGGGAACGGGGCCAGATCGTCAAAGCTCAGCTCGTCCCGCAGCAGCAGCGGGTGATGGGGGGCGACCACGCAGTGCACCGGGACCTGCGAGAGGGGGAGGCTGGTGAGGTCAGGGTCGTCCGCTTCAGGCAGATCCGGGGCCGCGCCAATCCAGGCATCGACAATCCCAAGCCGGAGCAGCGAGAAGTTGCGCGGCACCCCCACGATGTTGCAGAGCCCGAGCATCCAGCCCTCGGGGATGGGGTCGCAAAGCAGGGGCCCACTCCAATAGGTGCCCTCCAGCCGTAAAGGTGCCCAGCCTCTCCAGCGGGCCTGTTGATGCACGCGCCGTTCGGCATTCAGAAGGGTTGCCTCGTCCAGCAGATCCCATTCGTTCTCGACCTTGGTGCATGCGAGCCCAAACAGCTCCTGACACTGTTTGGCCCGCCTGGACACCGTGGATTGGTTCAGGGAGAGCTTCTGGGCTGCGGCTTCACCGGTGCGCAGCCAGAGCAGGCCATCGAGGGCCGCCAACGTCTCGAGATCGACCACAGACGGTCGGGCAAGGCTCTCCATAGGATGCCAGCCAGGTCGACCGCTTCCGCATGGCGCCATCCGGCTGGCGGTTCTGGATCGATCGCGGCGGCACCTTCACCGATCTGGTGGCCCGCAGTCCGGACGGGGCGCTCCTGGTGCGCAAGGTGCTCTCTGAGCAGCCCCAGCGGCCCGGTGATCCTGCGGTGCGGGTGATCCGCGAGTGGCTTGGCCTGGATGGCAGCCAAAGCCCGATTCCCCCAGGGCTGGTGGCGGAGGTGCGACTCGGCACCACGGTGGCAACGAATGCCTTCCTGGAGCGCAAAGGCTCCCCCAGCCTGCTGCTGGTGAACGAAGGCTTCGCCGATCTTCTGCGGATCGGGGATCAGCATCGCCCCGATCTGTTCGCCCTGGCGATCGCGCGCCCCGAGCCTCTCCAGCTCAGGGTCGTGGAGGTGGCTGGTCGTCTCGATGCAGAGGGCAACGAGCTCCAGCCGCTGCGGCTCGATGGGGACCTCCGGGAGGCCGTGGAGCAGGCCCGCAGCGACGGTTGCCGCAGTGTTGCGGTGGCCCTGCTCCACAGCACGCGCAATCCGAGCCATGAACAGGAGCTTGGCTCCTGGTTGGAGACGTTTGGCTTTGAGCAGATCGCCCTCTCCCATCAGGTGAGTCCCCTGCCGCGCCTGGTGCCCCGCGGCCACACCACCGTGCTGGAGGCGGCCGTGGGCCCGGTGTTGCGCCGGTACCTCCAGCAGCTGGAGGGGGCTCTCGGCCCCCATGTCCCCTTGCGGGTGATGCAGTCGAGCGGAGTTCTGGCAGCCCCCTCGCAGCTGCGGGCGAAGGACACGATCCTCTCTGGACCGGCGGGGGGGCTTGTCGGGGCCGTGCGCACGGCGGCGGCGGCGGGCTTTGGGTCCATCGTTGGCTTCGACATGGGCGGCACCTCCACCGATGTCTGTTACTGCGATGGCCCCTGGCCCAGGCGAGAGCAGGTGGAGCTCGGGGGGCTGCCGATCCAGGCTCCGATGCTGGACATCCACACCGTGGCGGCTGGGGGTGGATCCCAGTTGCAGTTCGATGGGCAACGTCTCCGGGTGGGGCCCGAATCTGCGGGTGCTGATCCCGGGCCGGCCTGCTACCGCCGTGGAGGCCCCCTCACGATCACGGACGCCAACCTGCTGCTGGGGCGTCTGAGGCCTGAGCAGTTCCCTGCCGTCTTTGGTCCCGATGGCCACGAATCGCTCGATCGGGAGGTGGTGCGGGAGCAGTTTGCGGCGATGGCGGCTGGTCTGCAGTGCCCAGCTGAGGCGGTGGCTGAGGGGGCGCTGGCGGTGGCCCTCGAGCGGATGGCGGAGGCGATCCGGCGCATCTCGATTCAGCAGGGCCACGATGTGCGGAAGGCCGTGCTCTGTTCGTTTGGTGGGGCGGGCGGTCAGCACGCCTGCGCCCTGGCGGAGCAGCTGGGGATGGAGCAGGTGTTTCTGCATCCCTTCGCTGGAGTCCTCTCGGCCTATGGGATCGGCCTGGCGGATGAAGGACAGCTGCGGGAGCAGGCCGTGGGATCTCCCCTGCAGGCATCCCTGTTGCCGGCCTTGGAACGCCGGGCCGCGGCGCTGCTGAGCGGTGGGGGTGAACGGGTGCAGCGCTGGTTGCAGTTGCGCCTTGATGGGCGGGATCAAATCCTGCCGGTGCCCTGGCCGGACCAGCTGCAGCAGGTGGAGCCCTTGCGGGAGCAGTTCTTCGAGCAGTTCCGGGCTCGCTACGGCTACTTGCCGGCTCAGGACCCCCAGCTGATCGTCGATCGGATCACCCTGGAGCTGACATGGCCCGGGGAAACCCTTCAGGCTGCGACCTCCCCCCAGGGCAAGCCAGGAGCCCCGGAGATGGTCTCGCTCTACGTCGATGGGGCCTGGCGCCAGGCGAGCCTCTGGCAGCGCGATGGTCTCCAGGCCGATCAACGGATCGAGGGGCCGGCCCTGATCTGCGAGCCCACAGGGACCAATCTGTTGCTGCCCGGTTGGCAGGCCCGCTGTCTGCCGGGAGGGGCGCTGCTGTTCTCCCGTCAACGCGCCACCCCGCTGACCCCCAGCTCCGGCATCAACCAGACCGTTGCCGATCCCGTGAGCATTGAGCTGTTCAGCCACCGCTTCATGGCGATTGCCGAGCAGATGGGCACCCGGCTTCAGCAGACCAGCGTGTCGGTGAACATCAAGGAGCGCCTTGATTTCTCCTGCGCTTTGTTTGATGGGCAAGGGCGCCTGGTGGCCAACGCCCCCCACATCCCCGTGCACCTGGGTTCCATGGGGGAAAGCGTGGTCGCCTTGATGCAGGCGGTGCAGCGCGGGTAGAGGCTCAGAAAAATAGGGCTGCGTTTATAAAGTCGTTAACACCTGAGCAGCGTAAGCTATTTGATGGGATTTTAACTAAAGCATTTAAGAATGAAGTTCGTACAGA